>DFPL01000342.1:309-11288 GCA_002377245.1 Enterobacteriaceae bacterium UBA3516 | reverse complement strand
AAGTCGCCCTCGCCGCGCATCCCTGCGCGTCGCGCCGGCCGTACGGATACGCTTCGTCGATTTTCAGCCGGACCCAGTCATCGCTGTAACTGTTTTATTCTCATGGCGCCGTGTTATCGCTGTAAAACGTAATATTACTGGGGATCCCTCTCCCGCAAAGGGAGAGGACCGATAGTGCCTCTTTCCGTATTGCATGCCGGCATATTATTACCCCGCTAAGTCTGTACAAACCGTTACACGGAATCACTCCTGCCCACGGATTCTCCTGGTATATAGTGTCCGATAGCAGAAAGTCGTTTTATTGTGAATTTAATACTCACAATTTTTAAACAAATTATTACCAGGTCGTTTTACATTTATAATGAAAATAAAAAATACTCTGTGCCTGCATATCCTGATGGCAACGCTGGCAATCCTGTTCCTGTGCGCGCATCCGCTGATGACGCGCTTTTCCGGACCGCTCAAGTTTCACCCGTTGATTACCTCAATGGAAGGCACACAAAAAGAGCAAGCCGATAAAATCGCCACTATTTCTCATGCGTTAAAAGGCAATGCGATTTTCTTTATTGGTGCTTCTGAAGTTGCCACCTCACGTAATGAACATTACGCCGTTTATAATTACCTTAATAACCAGTTGCATAAACCGGTCGTGGCCTATGGTGATGCATTTGTTGATGACATTACCCAGTTCTTAATGTTTACCCGCTTTAAAGACGACCTGAATGAAAACAGTAAAGTGGTCTTGTTGTTAGCCCCTGACAGCTTTTATTCCAAAGGTATTCCGCCGGCCATTTTTGCCGACCATTTCCCCTCGCCCATATTTGATCCGCTGATGAAGGATCCGCAGGCGCGTCCGCTGCTGGTGGATTACTTACACAATATCGATAAAGAAGAGGCCAGCCATTTGACCTTCGCTCAGCTGAAAGTCTCAGGTTGGGATGTCAACATGCTCTGGGAGGAGGTGAGCTTCCAGTTTGCAAACTTCTGTACGCTTGTGAAAAACGACTGGTACGCCCTGCTCAATATTGAGACCCATAGCGCCCCCTCGTGGCCTGCGCCGCACGCTGCCAGCGCCGCACCTGACTGGGATAAGGAACTGGCCCACGCACGCGAACTGAACGCCAGACGCCAGCAAAGTGCCGCCACCATGTGGATGGATAAATCCATTTATGAAACAGGCGATACCCCAGAACAGTGGGATGACACCCCGGTCGTACCGAAGCAAATTGCGGTCTTCCGCCAGACCATCCAGTTGCTGAAATCACGCCACGTACAAGTGATTGCGATTATCGATCCCATCAACCCGTGGGCGCTCTACAACACCAATACGTTTCAACCTACGGATAAACAGATCCAGGCGATTTTGACCGAAAACCAGGTGCCATATCTGGATATGTATGCCCAACCTTACCAGAACGGCTGGAACTGGGATCGCCTGCACCCTTCTGAGCTGGCATGGGTGCCGATGGACCGTTTTATTGCGGAGAATTTTAAATGATGAAATATGCGGTGCGCCTTTTTTTCCTTTATCTCTTTCTGGCAGTGACTGTCGTTGCGTGGTCCACGGTGGACGACAGCAAAAATATTAAAGTCCATTTTGAATACCAAAAATTCTGAGGGTGAATGATGTACAGCTCCGGCACATTCTTTTTCTGCCTGTTTTCCTCCGCGCTGATCTTTGCGCTGGTGAATCGCATCCTCAGTTATCGCCTGACCTATTTATCGGCGTTTTCCGTACTGGCGGCGGTAGGCTGGGGGTTTATTTTCCAGGATGATTACCTGATCCCGGTGGCCGTATTTTTCGTCTTTTATGGCTTCGTCACCTTAAACGAGAAAGGCTGGCTAAAAACCTGGCAGGCGGTCACCTTAAAGCTGCTGCCACTGCTGCTGGTAAAACTCCATCTTAACCACCACTGGGGCCTGATTGGCCTTTCGTTTATGACGTTTCGCGCCATTGACGTGCTGCTGTATCGCAGCAAAAAAGACAGCCGCCATTTCCTGCATTATTTCTGCTACCTGTTTATGCCGTTTATTATCCTCGCCGGCCCGATGTACCGCTGGCGCACCTGGGTGACTGACATCAGCAAGCCGCTGTTTGCCATCAACCGCGAACAGTTTTTAACGGCGATGGAGCAGATTTTCACCGGCATCATTCAGAAATTCCTGTTAGCGATGCTGATCGACAACCTGGTTATTCAGTCCTGGAGCCATCGCCCGTTTGACTGGACCGTGGGCGTGGTAATGTCGGTGGCCTACAGCACCTACCTCTACTTTGATTTTGCGGGTTACAGCAACATGGCCATAGGTGCCGGTCGCCTGTTTGGCCTGAATATTCCGGCCAACTTTAACCTGCCGATTCTGGCAAAAAACCCGCAGGATTTCTGGCGTCGATTCCACGTTAGCCTCTCTGAGTGGCTGCGTGACGTGGTCTTTATGCCGATTTATATGAATCTGATGAAGCTCGACTTTTTCCGTCAGAACAAAACACTCGCGCAGAATATTGGCATCTTCTGCACCCTGTTTTGTATGGGGGCATGGAACGGGCTGGAACGGCATTACGTCATCAGCGGCGCGCTCTTTGGCGCCATTTCTGTTGCTCACAACATGCTGCTGTGGTCTGCCAAACGCAGCCCGGCATTGAGCAACTGGCTTCAGCTTCCGGTTATCGCATTTTTGGGACGAATTCTGACGCTGGGAAGCGCCGCGGCCTCCCTTTACATCTTTAGTGGAATGTCTCCCCTATGAAAAATCAAACTGAACTCGTTGAATTACAAGACTTCCTGCGGGCGGCTTTGCGTGACCCGGCCAACCCGCAGCAGCTCGCCATCAGCGGCAGTGATGATGCCCTGACCTGGCTTCAACTCTCCGACGCGGTGGTTGACTGGGAACAGCGTTATAAAGCCTGCCAGCAACCCGCCGGTACGCCGGTCGTGTTATACGGCCACCAGCAGGCGGAATTTGCCGTCGCCATTTACAGTTGCCTGTTGCACAACATTCCGTACATTCCGGTGGATTGCATCTACCCGCAGGAGCGCCTGAAAGAGATCTGCCACCTTGCCCACGCTCCGTATTACTACGATGTGGCGACAAAGCAGTTTATTAACACCGCCGAGGCCGGACAGGTGCTCGCCGAGCAGGATCTGGCGTACATCATGTTCACCTCCGGCAGCACCGGTAAACCAAAAGGGGTACAGATTGGCAGTGAAAGCGTGTGGCACTTTATGAAGTGGGTGCGCGAGGACTTCTCTCTGCCTGAAAAACCGGTGCTGATGAACCACGCGGTGTTCAGTTTTGACCTGTCGCTGATCCCCTTGCTGGCGAACCTGGCGACCGGAGGGCACATCGTCCTCAACGCCAAAGAGGCGATCGCCGCTGAGCACTGGCTGGATCGCCTGAAAGAGAATGATGTTTCCGTGTGGGTATCGACGCCCTCATTTGCCTACCAGCGGCTGCTCTCCCCGCAGTTCAACAGCGACTATTTGCCTGCGCTTGAGGTGTTTGTGTTTATTGGCGAGGTGCTGAACAAGGCGCTGGTGAAACAGTTACGCCGCCGCTTCCCCCACGCCAAAATCCTCAACTCCTACGGCCCGACGGAAGCCACTATCGCCACCACGGTCATCGAGATTACCGACGAGATCCTCAACAACGACATCGATCTGCTGCCCGTCGGCGCGATGATGCCGGAGTCCCATATGGAGATCGCTGCCGACGGCGAGCTTATCATCTGGGGGAAAAACGTGATGCGTGGCTACCTGGGCCTGGCGCAGGAGAATGCCGAAAAACTGCTGCATCGGGAGAGCGAACAGTACCGTGGCTACCGTACCGGCGATCTCGGTTACCAGGACGGCCTCTTGTACTGCCAGGGCCGCAACGACAGCCAGATTAAGCTGAACGGCTATCGCATTGAGATTAACGAAATTGAAAACCGCCTGCTGGCGATGTCCGGTATCAACGAAGCCGTGGTGTTACCGCTGATGAAATCCGGCGGCGGCGTGCTGCGCATTGCGGCCTTCTGCGTGACGGACCTCGCCCCGGAGGCGATCAGGTCATCACTGTCTGAGGTGATTCCGCACTACATGGTGCCGTCTCAGATCATCATTAAAGACGCGCTGCCGCTGAACCCGAACGGCAAAATCGATCGTAAGTTGCTGGACACGCACGCCCGCACACATTAATTACCCAGGAAAAAAAGATGGAACAAGACATTCTCGCGCTGTTTGAAAAAGTGTTATCCCGCAAAGTGGGTTTCCACGATGAACTGATTGAGTCTGATATTCTCGACTCGATTCTGGCCGTGGATCTGGTGCTGGAAGTGCAGGACGTTTACGGCTGCATGATCCCACCCACCGAAGTCGCCACCGTGCTGAAAACCCCGGCAGACCTGGCGCAGTATATTGAAGAGAACCGCGGCTAATCCCCACGCGGTGACCGAGTCTGAAAAAGAGTAAAGCCCCTGCGTGCGCTGGCATTCAGGGGCTTTTTTATGCTGTCTGCTTTTTACCGTTTTTCGTCCATTTTAATGTACCGGTCGCCTTTGCCCCTTTTCTGGCTAAGGGGCATAGCGGTGTTCTAATACGGCCCCGTCGCGGAGGTGCGAATGGAAAAGCCCAGAGCAATTGCCTCATCCTGGCCTTCATTCATTGCGCTCACCACGCTGTCACCCGTACCGACGTGGTGCGCCCTTAATCTCTGTGCTTTTTCCGGTTGCTCCGCTAATTCGTATGCCTGCGCCAGATCGCCCCGCCAGTGGGTATTCCACGGGCATGTCTGGTGTGCCTTTTCCATGTGCGTAATGCCCTCAGCCAGATGCCCTTTACGCACGCAAATCAGCCCCAACATGAAATGCGCGGTCGCGTGTTCAGGCACGTGGTGCAGCAGGCGTTTGAAGAGCATCTCTGCGTCATCAAGCCTTCCCTGACGATAGTGCGCTATGCCGTCGGTCTGCATGCCGGGTACGGGCAAGCTCACCATCTCAATAGGCTCATGCACGATCTTCGCGTTCGTACCGGCGATAAGCGGAGTCAGAAAGTCCGCGTAACGCCGCCAGCGTTCGCGGGCGGTCTGATAGATAGGTTGACGCACCTGCCACACACTGGCGGTCTTGACCGGCCTGTTCAGTTCAGAGGTGTCGAGCACCTGCGGCTCCCATTGCACGCCCAGATAATCCAGCATGCGACGCGCCTCGCGCTCCGGTTCAGATACCACGTCCTCGTAGCGCACGTCGAGAATCTCGCCGGGGAACAGCTGGTTCCAGTGGTGCATCATGAGGTTGTGGTCGGCCAGTTGCTCACCAATCCATTGCAGATCATAGGCGAAGCCCATACCGCCATGTTTCGCCGCATAGTCGGTGAAGTAATTGGAGATAGCGATATCTCGTGGGTCGCGTCGCACTGAGATTATCCGCGCGTTCGGGAACAATAGCTTGATAAGACCAATGTTCTCGAAATTGTGCGGCAGCTTATCCACCACATGCCGGACCTCAGACGCGTTTTCTGGCACGCTTTCCCGCAGCTCCTTAAGCAGGCTGGCGGTAATGCCCGCCACGACATCGGCCGACAGATCGTCCACACAGTCCGGGTAATGGCGTCCTGATCCGGTATGACGTTCCCAGCGCTCCAGCCTGGCGATCGTGCTGGGAATCACCCCGAGTTCGCCCGCGCCGTGGATTTGGCTGTGTCCCGCCAGAATCTGTTCAATCAGCGTCGTACCGGAACGCGGCATACCCAGCACGAACACCGGCAGCGTTGACGCGTTGCCGATGCCGCGTCGGTGTTCGTATAGCGAACGGCTAAAAGCATGACGGATACGCGCGCTGCCTTGCCGATGCGCAACCGGGTCATAGCTCAGAAAAGCACGCATGGCCGCATTGGCTTCATTGGCCAGGGTGAAGGCTTTGGTGTAGTCCTTGCGCTTTTCCCAGGCCGCAGCCAGTTGCAGCAGCAGTCCAGGCTGCACCGGGCCGATCAGGCCAGGTTGCCGCGCCAGCGCTTCCAGGCGAATCAACGTCTCTTCGTCTTGTGGAAAACGTCGGGCGTTGATCAGTGCCGCATGACCGCGTGCCGGGTCGACAGCCAGTACCTGCTCAAACAGCGCGACAGCCTCGTCGATGCGCCCCAACTGCATATACAACTGCCCCAACCCCTGCAGTGCGGGTACCAGATGCGGATGTGTTTGCAGGACCTCGACATATCGCGCCTCCGCGCCTGTGTACTGCTGCTCCTGCGCATCCACCCCGGCCAGAGCCACGTGTGCCTGCGCCTGCCAGTGGCCGATTTGCGCGGCGTCCATATCGGGTGAAGGCGTCAGCGCCCCGGCCTCCTCAATCGCCTGCTCAGCCATGTCACGCGCCAACGCAGGATGCCCATGGGTAGCGACGCTGGCCAGCTTCAGGCGCAGAGGAAGCGTCAACTTTTGCTGCTGCCCGGCCAGAGTAATGGCGCGGTGCAGCAACATCATGGCCTGAGGCATCCGCCCCTGAAGCTCCGCCAGTTCCGCATGCTGCTGGTACAGGTCAGGATGGTCCGGGTAATGACGCAGACCACGGCGCAGCGCATCCTCGGCCTGGGCATGGCGTCCACGCTCGGCCAGACGCTGAACATAACCGGTCAGCAGGCCGCAGTAATCGTCCTCAGCCAGTTCAGCATGGCGTGCGTCCAGCCAGGCATCAGCGCGGGCGTGGTCGCCACGGGCCAGCCACAACTCCAGACGCAGGCCACGCAGTTGCTGGTCGTGCAGAGCTACCTGCGGTGCGGGCCAGTGCTCCCGCTCGCCTGCCCAGAAGAGATCTGCGGCGGCCAGTGCCTCCTCGGCCTGATGCAACGCCTCACTTTGCAGGTAGAGACGCAGCAGTTGCTGATAGACGTCGATACGTGGTTGCAGGCGCAGACTGCATTCATACAGGGGGACAGCCTCCTCCCCCCGTTGATGCTGCACATAACAGGCAGCCAGACGCGCCAGCAGAAGCGAGTGGTCTGGTGCCTCGGCGCGGGTGGCTTCCAGCAGCGCCTGCGCCGCGCCAGATTCCCCAAGAAGCAGGTGTACGGCAGCCAGGTCGACACGGGCATCGACCTCCAGTTCAGCGGGGGTCAGCACCCCCAACGTCTGGCGGGCCGCCTCTGGCTGGCCCAAATGGGCCTGAGCCAGGGCCAGAAGCACCTGTTCTGCGAGTGAGAGCGCCGGCAGGCTAAAGCTTGCCTCATACAGCGCCTCAAACTGCCGCATGTCGACCAGACGGCGTAGCAGAATCAGTGAACCTGTCATGGCATCGCCAGCCCTTGCGAGGTGAGGACGCCGGCAGGCATCGCCTGCAGGTACGCCTGAGCAAATGAATTATCCGCATTCGGGTTTGCGGCCCAGGTGCCATTCCAAAGATCCGCGTTATTCCCACCACGAGAGAATTGGCCGTTTGCAGCAACGCCAGCGACGTTATAAGAAGCAAACGTAGAAGAGAACCCTGCCATCCAGTTAACGGAATTCCCATCGTGATTCATCGCCATCACTGCCTCGCCATGGCTTTCCTTAACAGCGCTGCCCGTGCCCACCAACACAATCTTGTCGTCGGTGCCCAGATTCTGCGCACCCGACCACATCTCGTTGCTGTCCAGCCCAGTCAGCGGGCCGTAATTGCTGCTGACCTTGATATAGATGGTGTACGCGGTATTGGCGTCAAAGACACGCCCGTTATGCTCGGAGCTTTGCCCCGTCGTCAGGTCGAACACCACGATGGAAGGATCCCCGATCGAGGCGGAAGCGGTCGTGAAATTCAACCCCGTCGACGTGCTGATACCGGCATAGTCATTACCCGCCGTATCGTGCAGCGCGGTGCTGTCGATTTGGACATGATAGTTTGCGCCAGCCGCCAGATCCGTTGTCGGGTTAACCGTCACCGTGTTACCGCTGATGCTGACCTGCGAACTGTCGGTGATGTCGATAACCTGGTTCAGACTGCTGTTGCTGTCGTTGACGAGCGTGATATGACCGCTGCCGGCCAGTACATTCTCGCTGAAGGTCAGCGTGAGGTTAGCGCCTGCGGCGACGCTGCCGACGTTGTCCTGCGGCGTGCTGCTGGTGAGCACGGGTGCGGTGTTGTCTACCGTCAGGCCGGTGCTGTCCGCCGCAGTCGCCGTGCCGTGGTTGGCCGTGGTGACCGTGACGGCGACGTTACGACTATCTACGTGGTTAATGGCCCCGGCGGTGAGGATATATTGCGCCGTGTATTTGCCATCGCCCGCGATGGCGTCCCCGTGGGTGCCGTCGTCGTAAGCTGCCGCCGGCGTGCTGGCGCCAAACTGGCTGAAGTCCATGGTAACGCTGGACACGGCCCTGGTATTGGCGTCTCCGTTGGCCGAGTTATCCCACACGGCGGTAACAGTATCGCCGATTATGTAGGTACTGCCGTCTTCGCCACCTGGCATGGAGGTGATGGCGATATGGGCATCGGTCACTGTCGGTAACGCTGGAGCAGTCAGTCCAATCTGGTAGATATCACCGACGGAGTAGCCGCTCTTGACGCCATCGCTGGTGTTGGAATCAAACAGGACGGAATAGGTGATGTCATAGCCGCCCGCACCATCGGAGACGATCCGCGGGTTATACAACTGCCCGCCCTGGGGCACCGTAATACCGCTGTCGGTGACGGCACTGGTCAGCTCGCCGGTGGTTTTGGAGATCGTAACCTGGCTAAAGCCGCCGTTACCGTCAGGGAAGACAAACACCAGATCCGTGCCGTTGTCATAGACCGTCGCCGATGCCGCCACGGAGCCGTTACTGGTCCACGCCAACTCGTCATGGAGCGTTTTATCCATCGCGCCAACGTCAACGGCGTGGTAGCTCTGGGTTCCCATGTTATAAACAGTATTGCTCTGTACGTTGGTGGTGATCAGCGTACCGTTGTTGTTATAGAGCGTGACCTGCCAGGTCGCAGTGCGATATTCCTGACTAAAGACAGCAAAACCCCCATCGAAAGCAATGGCGTTAGTCGGCGACCCCTGCTCGTCATTCCAGTTAACGCGCTGCCAGGTCTTGCCGCTGTCGAAGTTGGCCAGCGAACCGGTGGCGTCGAGCTTGAAGATGAAGGCGCCGATAGGCGTACTTGTCGCCGACTGACCGGGCGTGCCTATCCAGTCGTAGACCTCGGACGCCAGCACATAGCTGCCATCGCTCAGTGCCGTCAGCACACCTGGCGTCAACTGGAATTTCATCAACTGCACTGCCGGGCTGGCGACGCCGCCGAAATTGGCGCTCGAGCTGTTGCCGCCAATCAGGGTCTGCGTGCCCGCAGTGAAGTTGGATCCCGTGCCGTTGTAGTGGAAGACAGAAACCGCTTCCTGCTGGTCGGTCCCGGTCCCCATCGTCTGGTAGGCGATCGCGAAATCACCGCCATTCGCGCTGCTCTGCGCCGCAATGGTGACGCCGGTGCCAGGTGCTGCCAGGGTGTTGCTGGATTGCAGGTTGCCGCTGTTGTCGTAGATAGCGTAGTGAACGCTGTAGTCAGCGTAATTGAGGGCATCCACCTGCGACCAGGCCACGACAAAGCCGCCGTTGGCCAGCGCCTTGATCTGCGTATCCAACATGGTGTAGCCAGCGGGGATGCTGATGTCCAGGGTCTTGACGACGTTGTTATTCGCGTCCAGCACCCTGACGACGCCGTCATACAGCGCGCCGGTCGGATCCCAGGTAATATAGTCGCCGCCGGTCTGCCTCATGTACTCTATGACCGTGTAGCCGTTGCTCAGCTTCTCCAGTCCGACGTTAACCGTCATCTCGGTGGCCGTGTCGGTGGTACTGCCCGAGACCAACGCGCTGCCATTAAGGCCAGCACTGACGTTAAGGGTGACAGTCTGGCTGCTGTGGTTGCCAGCGGCATCGGTCGCGGTAACGATGAAGTTATAGCTGCCCTCGATAGCGGCGTTGTTCAGTGTGACGACGCCGGTGGTGGGGTTAATGGCGAAATTGGCGAGACTGTCCGTGTCCAGGCTATAGGTGATGGCATGGGCATCGCTGGCGTTGGCATCGTACACCTGGGTGCCAGCCGCTGCGCCGCTGGTGAGGGTGGAGCCGGTGGCGGTAGCGCCACCTGCGATAACGGGCGCGGTGTTGTCCACAATCACGCTGCTGCCAGAGATAGCAGAGACATTGCCGGAGGCGTCCACGGCATAAGCGTGGTAAGTGCCTTCGGCAAGTCCAGTCAGCGCCAGTGCGGTGCCGGCGTTCGCCGTAACGCTAACGCTGTTTACCAGGTTATCGGCGGCGCTGGTGAGGCTGTTCAGATCCGTCACCGTCACGCTGTCGCGGACCAGGTACACCGTGCCAGCCTCAGTGCTCTGCACGCTAACGAGCTCATTGCCGTTCTCCACGCCATCCGCATCACCAATAAGCGTGACGCCAGGCGGTGTGGTATCGACGACGTTGTAGGTCACGGTCTGGGTGGTCTGATTACCGGCGGCGTCGGTGGCGGTGACAACGAATTGCGCGCCGGTGGCCTTCGCCGGGCTGGAAAGCAGCGTCACAACGCCGGTGCTGGCGTTGATGCTGAAATGCTGGGTGTCGCTCAGGCTCCAGGTGACCCCGTGCGCATCGTTGGCGGCCGCAGTGTAGACGGTATCGCCGACGGCTGTGCTGTCCGTAATATCGTCGGCTATGGCTGCACTGGTGAAGACAGGCGCGGTGTTGTCCACTACCACGCTACTGCCGGAGATAGCGGAGACATTGCCGGACGCGTCCACCGCGTAAGCGTGGTAAGTGCCTTCGGCAAGGCCGGTCAGCGCCAGTGTGGTGCCGGCGTTCGCCGTAACGCTAACGCTGTTCACCAGGTTATCGGCGGCGTTGATGAGGCTGTTCAGATCTGTCACCGTCACGCTGTCGCGGACCAGGTACACCGTGCCAGCCTCAGTGCTCTGCACGCTAACGATCTCATTGCCGTTCTCCACGCCATCCGCGTCACGGATAAGCGTGACGGTCGGCGGTGTGGTATCGACGAC
>DFPL01000342.1:0-251 GCA_002377245.1 Enterobacteriaceae bacterium UBA3516 | reverse complement strand
ACCCCGTGCGCATCGGTGGCCGCTGCGGCGTAGACGGTATCGCCAACGGCTGTGCTGTCCGTAATATCGGCGGCTATGGCTGCGCTGGTAAAGACAGGCGCGGTGTTGTCCACTACCACGCTGCTGCCTGAGATAGCGGAGACATTGCCGGAGGCGTCCACGGCGTAAGCGTGATATGTGCCGTCAGCGAGGCCGGTCAGCGCCAGTGTGGTGCCGACGTTCGCCGTAACGCTAACGCTGTTCACCAGGTT
>DFPL01000230.1 GCA_002377245.1 Enterobacteriaceae bacterium UBA3516 | reverse complement strand
CGCGTGATGATCGCCATGGCCCTGCTGACAAAGCCCGAATTGCTGATTGCCGATGAGCCCACGACAGCGCTGGACGTCACCGTACAGGCGCAGATCCTTGCCCTGCTGCACGAACTACGCCAGGAACTCAATATGGGCTTGCTGTTCATTACCCATAACCTCGGCATCGTCAGAAAACTGGCGGATAACGTTGCGGTGATGCAAAACGGCAAGTGCGTCGAACAGAATCGCACTGATGCCCTTTTTACAGCGCCTGCCCACCCCTATACGCAGCGGCTGATTAATAGCGAACCGGCGGGGGACCCTGTTCCCCTGACGCCGGGCGCTGCCCCTCTGCTCCAGGTAGAAAATCTGGCTGTCCGCTTCCCCATCCGCAAAGGGATTTTAAAGCGTGTTGTCGGTCATAATGAGGTGGTCAAAGCGGTGAGTTTTGATCTGCGTCCCGGTGAAACACTGGGGCTGGTGGGTGAGTCCGGGTCAGGAAAAAGCACCACCGGGCTGGCACTGCTGCGGTTGATCGCATCTCATGGGAAAATTCATTTCGACGGGCAGCCTATAGACCGGTGGAATCGCAAGCAGATGCTGCCCGTCCGCCACCGGATTCAGGTGGTGTTTCAGGACCCTAACTCATCGCTAAACCCCCGTCTGAACGTGCAGCAGATCATTGAAGAAGGTCTTCTGGTGCATCAGCCTGAGCTTACGTCAGCCGCACGGGAACAAGAGGTGATCCGGGTGATGGAAGAAGTGGGTCTGGATCCTGAAACACGTCGCCGTTTTCCCGGTGAGTTTTCCGGCGGCCAACGCCAGCGCATTGCGATTGCCCGTGCGCTGATTTTAAAACCTGCGCTCATCATTCTCGATGAGCCGACCTCATCACTCGATCGCACCGTGCAGGCGCAAATTCTGACCCTGTTGAAGGACCTTCAGCAAACGCACCGGCTGGCCTATATCTTCATCAGTCATGACTTGCAGGTCGTGCGGGCGCTATGCCACCAGGTGATTGTGTTGAGACAAGGGGAAGTCGTCGAGCAGGGAGAGTGTCAGCAGGTGTTTAATCACCCACAGCAGGCCTACACGCGTCAGCTGTTGGCACTACGCTGACGCTCAGAAAGGGTTCTGGCCCGTGAAGGGTTCAGCGATGGCCACGCCGAAATTTTTCAGACGGCAGGTGGCCGCCAACTCATCCTGACAGTTGACGAACAGGCAGGGCTCGCCTTCGCACTCAACGACGGAGCAGTCCACTTCGATATCACTTAACGCCTGGCTAAGTTTGTGCATAACCGGCCAGGCTTTATCACCGTCCGGACTCAACAACTTCAGTGCCACAAGGCTGTCTTGCGCATCGTCATGATTTTGCGGAATCGGTTCAACTTTGGCACCTGCAAAACCGTCCAGCCAGCGATAGCTCTGGGGGAGACGGTGGATGATGGAGAGCTGTAATGTATTCACTTTCATTCCCCGGAAGTAAAGTTTACTTCACAAATATTTTACAATCAGATTAACACATTATTGACAAATCGTCTTGTCACTCACATTGAAAAGGTGAAAAGCGTTATGCCATGCGGGTTAGCGGTTCATTTATCAGGGTTTTATGGATGAACCCAAGCCTCTTTTTCGGCTATATGTACCCGTTTATGAGATCTAACTCAACCTTTTTCACTACAATGATGTGACTTTTTACATTATTTGATTTTACATAAAAGAAACAAACATGTCTGAAGGTATGTCTGTCCTGATTGATGTGTATCAAAAAAGGGAGCATTTTTGCTCCCTAAAGTTGATAACTGTGGTGAAAAATCAGACCGTTTTTTTACCGCGGCTGGCGTAGAGGTAAAAGAGGATAGAACTGGTTGCGCAGAACATCATCGACCAGATCATGGGCCAGGCGGAGTTAAAGGTCGACAGCGACAGCAGCGCCCCGACTATCGCGCCAATGCCAAAGCGGAACGTGCCTGCCAGCGAAGATGCCGTCCCGGCCATATGCGGAAACTCATCGAGAATGACCGCCATGGCGTTGGAGGAAACCAGCGAAACGCAGCCAATAAAGGCAGCCACCCCAACCACCAGCGACCAGAAACCGGCACCCAGTAACGCCGTCACCACCATCCAGAGCGCCATCGTAAACTGGATCCACAACCCACCACGGAACATTTTCAGCGCGCCCACGCGACGGACGAAGCGTCCATTGATGATGGTCATCAGGAACAGAAACACAATGTTTAACGCAAAGTAATAGCCAAAATCCTGAGGTGAAACATGGTTCACTTCAATGTAGACAAACGGCCCGGCACTGAGAAATGAGAACATCCCGGCGAAGCTGAAACCACTTGCCAGCATGTAGCTGAGCACGCGTTTATGGCGAAACAGTGAGGCAAAGTTACCCACCGTGGTGCGCAGATGGAAAGGTTGACGGCGCTCAGGCGGCAGGGTTTCGCGAATGAAAAAGGCAATCATGGCCGAGGCCAACAGCGCAGCAATCGCCAGTATCCAGAAAATAGCGTGCCAGCTAAACCAAATCATCACCGCCCCGCCCACCATCGGCGCCAGCAAGGGCGCAATGGTGGTCACCAGCATGACGAAGGACATCATGCGGGAAAACTCTTCTCGCGGGTAGAGATCACGCATCAGCGCATTAATCACCACGCTTGCCGCAGCGGCCGAAAGGCCATGGAAAAAGCGTAGGGTAATGAGCTGATCGATGGTTTGCGCCAGCGCGCAGGCTACGGCCGCGGCGGCAAAAATCAACGTGCCGCCAAGAATGACCGGCTTACGGCCAATGCTGTCCGCCATCGGCCCATAAATCAGTTGTCCTAACGCAAAGCCCAGAATATAGGTACTCAGGGTCATTTGCGCACTGCCAGCAGGTACGCCGAACTGCCCGGCAATCACCGGCAGTGCTGGCAGATACATATCAATCGATAACGGCATCAGCATGGCCAACAGGCCAAGGATAAAAACAATACTCAGTGATGAGTGTGGCCTGTTGGTCACGACAAACTCCCGTTTCAGTGCGCCGGTAACCCAACGCTGGCAATCTCTTCTTCCGTCAGTGGGCGGTACTCTCCCTCCGCCATATCGTCATCCAGAGCGATGGCGCCAATGCGCTCACGATGTAGCCCCACCACGTGGTTGCCCACCGCCGCAAACATGCGTTTTACCTGATGGTAACGACCTTCGCTGATGGTCAGACGCACCTGAGTCGGGGTAATGACCTCCAGTTGCGCAGGGCGGGTCAGCTCTTTTTCATTATGTAGTTGTACGCCTTTGGCAAACTGCGCGGCGGTGTCGTCCGAGACCGGCGACTCCAGCTCAACCAGATAGGTCTTCTCACAATGATGGCGCGGAGAGGTGATACGGTGCGACCACTGCCCGTCGTCGGTCATCAGTACCAGACCGGTGGTGTCGATATCCAGACGCCCTGCGGCGTGCAATTTGTGCGCAACGGGCTCATCGAGAAAGTAGAGCACGGTTGGATGATCGGGATCGTCGGTTGAGCAAACATAACCCTGCGGTTTATTCAGCATGAAATAGCGAGGGCCGGTCTGCTGCGCCAGCGCATTGCCTTCATACTCTACCTCGTGTTCCGGGAGCAGTTTGAACGCAGCATCTCTTACAATTTCGCCGTCTACGGTAATGTGGCTGGCGCGGATTTGACGCCCGGCAATAGCACGGCTTACGCCGAGTTGCTGAGCGATAAACTTATCAAGTCGCATGAAGTTGTTTTGCCTGTATGGTGCTGGAAGCAGGACTTTCGTCCTTAAGAAGACTCAGGTGATTTACGCCTGTCAGTATAGCGGTCATTCTACACCGCTCAAGGGAAAGATTCGTGGCATACTTGTGACATGATGTTGTCACGCCATGAAGAACATGACTTTTACTTTACGTCCCTATCAACGCGAAGCCGTAGACGCCACCCTCGCCCACTTCCGTCACCACGATGAACCGGCAGTGATTGTCCTGCCTACCGGTGCGGGCAAAAGCCTGGTGATTGCCGAGCTGGCAAGAGTTGCGCGCGGGCGTGTGCTGGTGCTCGCGCACGTCAAAGAGCTGGTCGCGCAAAACCACGCGAAATATCTCGCCCTCGGTCTGGAGGCGGATATTTATGCCGCCGGCCTGAAGAGTAAACAGAGTGAAGGGAAAGTAGTGTTCGGCAGCGTGCAGTCGGTCGCCCGTAATCTCGAACATTTCCAGGGTGAGTTTTCCCTACTGATTGTTGATGAGTGCCACCGCATCAGCGACGATGACGAAAGCCAGTATCAACAAATATTGCAGCACCTGCGTAAAGTGAATCCCCGCGTCCGGCTGCTTGGCCTGACCGCGACGCCTTTTCGCCTGGGTAAAGGATGGATTTATCGCTTTCATTATCACGGCATGGTGCGGGGCGATGAAAAGGCGCTGTTCCGCGACTGCATCTATGAACTGCCGCTGCGCTACATGATTAAACATGGCTATCTGACGCCGCCGGAGCGGCTGGATATGCCGGTGGTGCAGTACGATTTCAGCCGCCTGCAGGCGCAGAGCAACGGATTATTCAGCGAGGCTGACCTTAATCGCGAACTGAAAAAACAGCAGCGCGTCACCCCGCACATCATCAGCCAGATAGTGGAATTTGCACAGTCTCGCAAAGGGGTGATGATTTTTGCCTCCACCGTTGAACACGCTCGCGAAATTACCGGGCTGTTACCTGCCGATGAGGCTGCGCTTATCACCGGCGAAACGCCCGGCCCGCAGCGTGACGCGCTGATCAACGCCTTTAAAGCCCAACAGTTTCGCTTTCTGGTCAACGTTTCGGTACTGACCACCGGGTTCGATGCCCCGCATGTCGACCTGATTGCCATTTTGCGTCCGACCGAGTCGGTCAGCTTGTATCAGCAAATCGTCGGTCGCGGCCTGCGTCTGGCGCCAGGAAAAACAGACTGTCTGATTCTGGATTATGCCGGGAATCCGCACGATCTTTACGCACCTGAAGTCGGCTCGCCAAAAGGCAAAAGTGATAACGTGCCGGTGCAGGTCTTTTGCCCTGCCTGCGGCTTTGCCAATACCTTCTGGGGTAAACTCACCAGCGACGGAAAGCTGATAGAGCACTTTGGCCGCCGCTGCCAGGGATGGTTTGAAGATGACGAAGGACTTCGCGAGCAGTGTGATTACCGCTTTCGCTTTAAAAACTGTCCGCAGTGTAATGCAGAAAACGATATTGCCGCCCGCCGTTGTCGCACCTGCGACGCCATTCTGGTCGATCCCGATGACATGCTGAAAGCCGCGCTGAAACTCAAAGATGCGCTGGTGCTGCGCTGTAGCGGAATGGATTTACAGCAGGGGGCGGATGACAAAGGCGAATGGCTGAAAATCACCTATTACGATGAGGACGGGGCCGATGTCAGCGAACGTTACCGTCTGCAAACGCCTGCGCAGCGCACCGCTTTCGAACAACTTTTTATGCGCCCTCACACCCGCACGCCCGGTGTCCCGCTACGCTGGATAACGCCCGCCGATATCATTGCCCAGCAGGCACTGCTCCGGCACCCCGATTTTGTGGTCGCACGTAAAAAAGGCCAGTACTGGCAGGTGCGCGAAAAAGTGTTCGATTATGAGGGGCGCTTTCGCCGCGCCAACGAGTTACGCGGTTAACTTACGCCCGTGTGACTTGTCACAGAGGGGGGATGCGGGTATAATCCGCCCGCTTTTGCATCCGCAGAGCAGATAATCTGCCTGTTGCTGGGTCGCCTGCAGCAGGAACTATAGAAGAGAGTTTTCAATGTTTACTATCAACGCAGAAGTACGTAAAGAGCAGGGTAAGGGTGCGAGCCGCCGCCTGCGTGTAGCAAACAAATTCCCTGCCATCATCTATGGCGGCGAAGCTGCGCCAATCGCAATCGAACTGGACCACGACAAAGTGTGGAACCTGCAGGACAAGCCTGGTTTCTATGGCGAAGTTCTGACCCTGGTTGTTGACGGTAAAGAAGAAAAAGTGAAGGTTCAGGCTGTTCAGCGTCACCCGTTCAAGCCAAAACTGACTCACATCGACTTCGTTCGCGCGTAATCGCTTACAGGTTGAGAAAAAACCCCGCATTGCGGGGTTTTTTATTGCC
>DFPL01000231.1 GCA_002377245.1 Enterobacteriaceae bacterium UBA3516 | reverse complement strand
AGGAGTTGAGATTAGCGGAGCACTAAAATGATCCAAGAGCATACTAGGCTGATGGTCGCCGACAACGCCGGTGCACGTCGCGTAATGTGTATCAAGGTTCTGGGTGGCTCGCACCGTCGCTACGCAGGCGTAGGCGACATCATCAAGATCACCATCAAAGAAGCAATTCCGCGTGGTAAGGTCAAAAAAGGTGATGTGCTGAAAGCGGTAGTGGTGCGCACCAGGAAGGGTGTTCGTCGCCCGGACGGTTCTGTCATTCGCTTCGATGGTAATGCATGCGTTATTTTAAACAATAACAGCGAGCAGCCTATCGGCACGCGTATTTTTGGGCCGGTAACTCGTGAACTTCGTAATGAGAAGTTCATGAAAATTATCTCTCTGGCACCAGAAGTACTTTAAGGAGCGAATCATGGCAGCGAAAATCCGTCGTGATGACGAAGTTATTGTTCTTACCGGTAAAGATAAAGGTAAGCGCGGTAAAGTTAAGAATGTCTTGTCTTCCGGCAAGCTTGTTGTTGAAGGTATCAACCTGGTTAAAAAACATCAGAAGCCTGTACCGGCTCTGAATCAACCGGGTGGCATCGTTGAAAAAGAAGCTGCAATTCAGGTTTCTAACGTTGCAATCTTCAATGCGGCAACCGGTAAGGCTGACCGTGTAGGCTTTAGATTCGAAGACGGCAAAAAAGTGCGTTTCTTCAAGTCTAACAGCGAAACTATCAAGTAATTTGGAGTAGTACGATGGCGAAACTGCATGATTACTACAAAGACGAAGTAGTTGGTAAACTCATGACTGAGTTTAACTACAATTCTGTCATGCAAGTCCCTCGGGTCGAGAAGATCACCCTGAACATGGGTGTTGGTGAAGCGATCGCTGACAAGAAACTGCTGGATAACGCAGCAGCTGATCTGACAGCAATCTCCGGTCAAAAACCGCTGATCACCAAAGCACGCAAATCTGTTGCAGGCTTCAAAATCCGTCAGGGCTATCCGATCGGCTGTAAAGTAACTCTGCGTGGCGAACGCATGTGGGAGTTCCTTGAGCGCCTGATCACTATTGCTGTTCCACGTATCCGTGACTTCCGTGGCTTGTCCGCTAAGTCTTTCGACGGTCGTGGTAACTACAGCATGGGTGTCCGTGAGCAGATCATCTTCCCAGAAATCGACTACGATAAAGTCGACCGCGTGCGTGGTTTGGATATTACCATTACCACTACTGCGAAATCTGATGAAGAAGGCCGTGCTCTGCTGGCTGCCTTTGACTTCCCGTTCCGCAAGTAAGGTAGGGTTACTGAATGGCTAAGCAATCAATGAAAGCACGCGAAGTAAAGCGCGTAGCTTTAGCTGATAAATTCTTCGCTAAACGCGCTGAACTGAAAGCGATCATCTCTGATGTGAACGCTTCCGACGAAGATCGTTGGAACGCAGTTCTCAAGCTGCAAACTCTGCCGCGTGATTCCAGCCCGTCTCGTCAGCGTAACCGCTGCCGTCAAACAGGTCGTCCACATGGTTATGTGGGCAAGTTCGGGTTGAGCCGTATTAAGCTGCGTGAAGCCGCCATGCGCGGTGAAGTACCTGGCTTGAAAAAGGCTAGCTGGTAATTACCAATTGAATCACGGGAGTAAAGACAGATGAGCATGCAAGATCCGATCGCGGATATGCTGACCCGTATCCGTAACGGTCAGGCCGCGAACAAAGCTGCGGTCACTATGCCTTCCTCCAAGCTGAAATTGGCTATTGCCAACGTGCTGAAGGATGAAGGTTTTATCGAAGATTTTAAAGTTGAAGGCGACACCAAGCCGGAACTGGAAGTAACTCTTAAGTACTTCCAGGGTAAAGCTGTTGTAGAAAGCATTCAGCGTGTCAGCCGCCCAGGCCTGCGCATCTATAAGAAAAAAGATGAGCTGCCTAAAGTTATGGCTGGTCTGGGTATCGCAGTTGTTTCTACCTCTAAAGGTGTTATGACTGATCGTGCAGCGCGCCAAGCTGGTCTTGGTGGCGAAATTATCTGCTACGTAGCCTAATCGGAGGAAAGAATGTCTCGTGTTGCTAAAGCACCGGTCGTTATTCCTGCCGGCGTTGATGTAAAAATCAACGGTCAGGTTATTACGATCAAAGGTAAAAATGGCGAGCTGACTCGTACCCTCAACGATGCTGTTGAAGTTAATCATGCAGACAACGCTCTGACCTTCGGTCCACGTGATGGTTTCGTGGATGGATGGGCTCAGGCTGGTACCGCGCGTGCCCTGCTGAACTCAATGGTTGTTGGTGTTACCGAAGGCTTCACTAAAAAGCTTCAGCTGGTTGGTGTAGGTTACCGTGCAGCGATCAAAGGGAATGCAGTAGGCCTGTCTCTGGGCTTCTCACACCCTGTTGAGCATCAGCTGCCAGCCGGTATCACTGCTGAATGTCCGACTCAGACTGAAATCGTGCTGAAAGGCGCTGATAAACAGCTGATCGGCCAGGTTGCAGCTGATCTGCGCGCCTACCGTCGTCCTGAGCCTTATAAAGGCAAGGGTGTTCGTTACGCCGACGAAGTCGTGCGTACCAAAGAGGCTAAGAAGAAGTAAGGTAACACTATGGATAAGAAATCTGCTCGTATCCGTCGTGCGACCCGCGCACGCCGCAAGCTCCAGGAGCTGGGTGCAACTCGCCTGGTGGTACATCGTACCCCGCGTCATATTTACGCACAGGTAATTGCACCGAATGGTTCTGAAGTTCTGGTAGCTGCTTCTACTGTAGAAAAAGCTATCACTGAACAATTGAAGTACACCGGTAACAAAGACGCTGCTGCAGCTGTTGGTAAAGTTGTTGCTGAACGCGCTCTGGAAAAAGGCATCAAAGTCGTGTCCTTTGACCGTTCCGGGTTCCAATATCATGGTCGTGTCCAGGCACTGGCAGATGCTGCCCGTGAAGCTGGCCTTCAGTTCTAAGGTAGAGGTGTAAGATGGCTCACATCGAAAAACAGGCTGGCGAACTGCAGGAAAAGCTGATCGCGGTTAACCGCGTATCTAAAACCGTAAAAGGTGGTCGTATTTTCTCCTTCACAGCTCTGACTGTTGTTGGCGATGGTAACGGTCGCGTTGGTTTTGGTTACGGTAAAGCGCGTGAAGTTCCAGCAGCGATCCAGAAAGCGATGGAAAAAGCCCGTCGCAATATGATTAATGTCGCGCTGAACCACGGCACCCTGCAACACCCTGTTAAAGGTGTTCACACGGGTTCTCGTGTCTTCATGCAGCCGGCTTCTGAAGGTACCGGTATTATCGCCGGTGGTGCAATGCGCGCCGTCCTGGAAGTCGCTGGGGTTCATAACGTTCTGGCCAAAGCATATGGTTCCACCAACCCGATTAACGTGGTTCGTGCAACTATTGATGGCCTGGAAAATATGAATTCTCCAGAAATGGTCGCTGCCAAGCGTGGTAAATCCGTTGAAGAAATTCTGGGGAAATAAACCATGGCAAAGACTATTAAAATTACTCAAACCCGCAGTGCAATCGGTCGTCTGCCGAAACACAAGGCAACGCTGCTTGGCCTGGGTCTGCGTCGTATTGGTCACACCGTAGAACGCGAGGATACTCCTGCTGTTCGTGGTATGGTCAACGCGGTTTCCTACATGGTTAAAGTTGAGGAGTAAGAGATGCGTTTAAATACTCTGTCTCCGGCCGAAGGCTCTAAAAAAGCGGGCAAACGCCTGGGTCGTGGTATCGGTTCCGGTCTCGGTAAAACCGGTGGTCGTGGTCACAAAGGTCAGAACTCTCGTTCTGGCGGTGGCGTACGTCGCGGTTTCGAGGGTGGTCAGATGCCTCTGTACCGTCGTCTGCCGAAATTCGGTTTTACTTCGCGCAAAGCAATGATCACAGCTGAAGTTCGTCTGTCTGATCTGGCTCACGTAGAAGGCGACGTAGTTGACCTGAACACGCTGAAAGCAGCAAACATTATCGGTATTCAGATTGAGTTCGCGAAAGTGATCCTGGCTGGTGAAGTTTCTACTCCGGTAACTGTTCGTGGCCTGCGTGTTACTAAAGGTGCTCGTGCTGCTATCGAAGCTGCTGGCGGTAAAATCGAGGAATAAGTAGCAGATGGCTAAACAACCGGGATTAGATTTTCAAAGTGCCAAAGGTGGCTTAGGCGAGCTGAAACGCAGACTGTTGTTTGTAATCGGTGCGCTTATTGTGTTCCGTATTGGCTCTTTTATTCCGATCCCTGGTATTGATGCCGCTGTACTTGCCAAACTGCTTGAGCAACAGCGAGGCACCATCATTGAAATGTTTAACATGTTCTCTGGTGGTGCACTCAGCCGTGCTTCTATCTTCGCTCTGGGTATTATGCCGTATATCTCGGCATCAATTATCATCCAGCTGCTGACCGTCGTTCATCCGGCGTTGGCAGAGTTGAAGAAAGAAGGGGAGTCCGGACGTCGTAAGATTAGTCAGTACACCCGCTACGGTACTCTGGTGCTGGCGATATTCCAGTCAATCGGTATTGCTACCGGTTTACCGAATATGCCTGGTATGCAAGGTCTGGTTATGAATCCAGGCTTTGCATTCTATTTCACCGCTGTTGTTAGTCTGGTTACAGGAACTATGTTCCTGATGTGGCTCGGCGAACAGATCACTGAACGTGGTATCGGTAACGGTATCTCGATTATTATCTTCGCTGGTATCGTTGCGGGACTCCCGCCAGCCATTGCCCACACTATCGAGCAAGCGCGTCAAGGCGACCTGCACTTCCTCCTGTTGCTGTTGGTTGCAGTATTAGTATTTGCAGTGACGTTCTTTGTTGTCTTCGTGGAACGTGGTCAACGCCGCATTGTGGTGAACTACGCTAAACGTCAGCAGGGTCGTCGTGTGTATGCTGCACAGAGCACACATTTGCCGCTGAAAGTGAATATGGCAGGGGTTATCCCGGCAATTTTCGCTTCCAGTATTATTCTGTTCCCGGCGACCATCGCGTCATGGTTCGGGGGCGGTACCGGTTGGAACTGGCTGACAACAATTTCGCTGTATTTGCAGCCTGGACAACCGCTTTATGTGTTACTCTATGCGTCTGCAATCATATTCTTCTGTTTCTTCTACACGGCGTTGGTCTTCAACCCGCGTGAAACAGCAGATAACCTGAAGAAGTCCGGTGCATTTGTACCAGGAATTCGTCCGGGAGAGCAAACGGCGAAGTATATCGATAAAGTAATGACCCGCCTGACTTTGGTTGGTGCGCTCTATATTACTTTTATTTGCCTGATCCCGGAGTTCATGCGTGATGCAATGAAAGTGCCGTTCTACTTCGGTGGAACCTCATTACTTATTGTTGTCGTCGTGATTATGGACTTTATGGCTCAAGTGCAAACTCTGATGATGTCGAGTCAGTACGAGTCTGCATTGAAGAAGGCGAACCTGAAAGGCTACGGCCGTTAATGGTCGCCTGAGAAGTTACGGAGAGTAAAAATGAAAGTTCGTGCTTCCGTCAAGAAATTATGCCGTAACTGCAAAATCGTTAAGCGTGATGGTGTCATCCGTGTGATTTGCAGTGCCGAGCCGAAACATAAACAGCGCCAAGGCTGATTATTTCGCATATTTTTCTTGCAAAGTTGGGTTGAGCTGGCTAGATTAGCCAGCCAATCTTTTGTATGTCTGTACGTTTCCATTTGAGTATCCTGAAAACGGGCTTTTCAGCATGGTGCGTGCAAGTGAAATTATAGGAGTGCATAGTGGCCCGTATAGCAGGCATTAACATTCCTGATCAGAAACATGCTGTGATCGCATTAACTTCGATCTATGGCGTCGGCAAGACCCGTTCTAAAGCCATCCTGGCTTCTGCGGGTATCGCTGAGAATGTTAAGATCAGTGAGCTGTCTGAAGAACAAATCGACACGCTGCGTGACGAAGTTGCCAAATTTGTCGTTGAAGGTGATCTGCGCCGTGAAGTTAGCATGAGCATCAAGCGCCTTATGGACCTTGGTTGCTATCGCGGTTTGCGTCATCGTCGTGGTCTCCCGGTTCGCGGTCAGCGTACCAAGACCAACGCACGTACCCGTAAGGGTCCGCGCAAACCGATCAAGAAATAATCGGGGTGATTGAATAATGGCAAAGGCACCAATTCGTGCACGTAAACGTGTAAGAAAACAAGTCTCTGATGGCGTGGCTCATATCCATGC
>DFPL01000345.1 GCA_002377245.1 Enterobacteriaceae bacterium UBA3516 | reverse complement strand
AGCAAAAGTTATCGCTTAATCGCTGATAACATTTGACGCTATGCGCAATAAAAGGGCATCATTTGATGCCCTTTTTGTACGCGCTCGAATCAGAACCTGGCTCATCAGTGATTTTTTTCTCATAATCATTGCTGAGACAGGCTCTGTAGGTAGCGTTGAGTCCGAAACGCGACAAAGCTTTTCGGTTTGGTTGCCTCGCTCATGCGGGGCAAAAATGTTTGTCTGATTCTTGTAACGGGTTGGTTTATGAGTGCGAATACCGAAGCTCAAGGGAGCGGGCGCGGCCTGGAAGCGATGAAATGGGTTGCTGTTGCTCTACTGCTCATTGTGGCTATTGTAGGCAACTACCTCTATCGTGACATGATGCTGCCGCTGCGTGCGCTGGCCGTGGTGATTCTGATTGCTGCAGCGGGTGGTGTCGCGCTGTTGACAACGAAAGGTAAAGCAACCGTTGCTTTTGCCCGTGAAGCGAGAACCGAAGTCCGTAAGGTTATTTGGCCAACTCGCCAGGAAACATTGCACACCACATTGATCGTAGCTGCGGTAACTGCGGTTATGTCACTTATTTTGTGGGGCCTGGATGGTATTCTGGTTCGCCTCGTTTCCTTTATCACTGGCCTGAGGTTCTGAGATGTCTGAAGCCCCTAAAAAGCGCTGGTACGTCGTTCAGGCGTTTTCCGGTTTTGAAGGCCGCGTAGCAACATCGCTGCGTGAGCATATCAAATTACACAATATGGAAGAGTTGTTTGGTGAAGTCATGGTGCCGACCGAAGAAGTGGTCGAAATCCGTGGTGGCCAGCGTCGCAAAAGCGAACGTAAATTCTTCCCGGGCTACGTGCTGGTCCAGATGGTTATGAACGATGCAAGCTGGCACCTGGTGCGCAGCGTACCGCGCGTAATGGGCTTCATCGGTGGTACTTCCGATCGTCCGGCACCGATCAGCGACAAAGAAGTTGATGCGATTATGAACCGCCTGCAGCAGGTTGGTGATAAACCGCGTCCGAAAACGCTGTTTGAGCCGGGTGAGATGGTCCGTGTTAGTGATGGTCCGTTTGCTGACTTCAACGGGGTTGTTGAAGAAGTCGACTACGAGAAATCTCGTCTTAAAGTTTCTGTTTCAATCTTCGGTCGTGCGACCCCGGTTGAACTGGACTTTGCTCAGGTCGAAAAAGCCTAAGTTATCGATCAAAAAGTCAGCGATTAAATCGTTGCACAAGGCGCGAAATTGGCATACAATTTCGCGCCTTTTGTTTTTATGGGCCAAGCCCGTAAAACGATTTTTATACATCGGGGAGCTTCTCTGAAGCGCTATTACCCAATTTGAGGATTTAAGAATGGCTAAGAAAGTCCAGGCCTACGTCAAGCTGCAGGTTGCAGCTGGCATGGCAAACCCGAGCCCACCGGTTGGTCCGGCTCTGGGTCAGCAGGGTGTTAACATCATGGAATTCTGTAAAGCGTTTAACGCGAAAACTGATTCCATGGAAAAAGGTCTGCCAATTCCGGTTGTTATCACCGTTTATGCCGACCGTTCTTTCACTTTCATTACCAAAACGCCTCCGGCAGCAGTTCTGCTGAAGAAAGCGGCTGGTATTAAGTCTGGTTCCGGTAAGCCGAACAAAGACAAAGTGGGCAAAATCTCCCGCGCTCAGCTGCAGGAAATCGCTCAGACTAAAGCCGCGGACATGACTGGTGCTGATATTGAAGCGATGACTCGCTCAATTGAAGGTACTGCACGTTCCATGGGCCTGGTAGTGGAGGATTAAGAAATGGCTAAACTGACCAAGCGCATGCGCGTGATCCGTGAGAAAGTTGATGCGACCAAACAGTACGACATCAACGAAGCCGTTGCGCTGCTGAAAGAGCTGGCCACTGCTAAATTCGTAGAAAGCGTAGACGTTGCCGTTAACCTCGGCATCGACGCACGTAAATCTGACCAGAACGTACGTGGTGCGACTGTACTGCCGCACGGTACTGGCCGTTCCGTTCGCGTAGCCGTATTTACCCAGGGTGCAAACGCTGAAGCTGCTAAAGCTGCAGGTGCTGAACTGGTAGGTATGGAAGATCTGGCTGACCAGATCAAAAAAGGCGAAATGAACTTCGACGTTGTTATTGCTTCCCCGGATGCAATGCGCGTTGTTGGTCAACTGGGCCAGATCCTGGGTCCACGCGGCCTGATGCCTAACCCGAAAGTGGGTACCGTAACCCCTAACGTTGCTGAAGCGGTTAAGAACGCTAAAGCAGGTCAGGTTCGTTATCGTAACGACAAAAACGGCATCATCCACACCACCATCGGTAAAGTGGACTTTGATACTGACAAATTGAAAGAAAACCTGGAAGCTCTGCTGGTTGCGCTGAAAAAAGCGAAACCGACTCAGGCTAAAGGCGTGTACATCAAGAAAGTTAGCATCTCCACCACCATGGGTGCAGGTGTTGCAGTTGACCAGGCTGGCCTGAGCGCTGCTGCAAACTAATGCCTTTACGTGGGCGGTGGATTTGTCTACAATTCTACCCCCACGATTCTGTTGAAAGATACAGACGCTATGCGAGTCATTTGAATTGCAGCAAGGCGGCAAGCGAGTGAATCGCCAGGAGCATAGTTAACTATGTGACTGGCGAGAGCAGGCGACGCAGCAGCAGTTCAAAGGACGATGTCATAGAAAGAATTTGTTCGTTGGAGCCTGGCCTATCCAGGCCTCCGTCGAAGACCGCAGGTGTTTCGTTAGAAACTTAATCCCCTGCGTAGACGGTGACAGAACGCTAAGATTATTTTTTGATACTCTGGCTTGTTTCTGCTCACCGTATTAAGACGCTCTTTCGTTTGGAAGAGTGAAGTGAGTTCCAGAACATTTTGTTCTGGCAAACATCCAGGAGCAAAGCTAATGGCTTTAAATCTTCAAGACAAACAAGCGATTGTTGCTGAAGTCAGCGAAGTAGCCAAAGGCGCGCTGTCTGCAGTAGTTGCGGATTCCCGTGGCGTTACTGTGGACAAAATGACCGAACTGCGTAAAGCAGGTCGCGAAGCCGGCGTATACATGCGTGTTGTTCGTAACACCCTGCTGCGCCGTGTTGTTGAAGGTACTCAATTCGAGTGCCTGAAAGACGCGTTCGTTGGTCCGACCCTGATTGCATATTCTATGGAACACCCGGGCGCTGCTGCTCGTCTGTTCAAAGATTTCGCGAAAGCGAATGCAAAATTTGAGGTCAAAGCTGCAGCCTTTGAAGGTGAATTGATCCCGGCATCGCAAATCGATCGCCTGGCAACTCTGCCGACCTACGAAGAAGCAATTGCACGCCTGATGGCAACCATGAAAGAAGCTTCGGCTGGCAAACTGGTTCGCACTCTGGCTGCTGTTCGCGATGCGAAAGAAGCTGCTTAAT
>DFPL01000344.1 GCA_002377245.1 Enterobacteriaceae bacterium UBA3516 | reverse complement strand
GTACCCAGCTACTGAACCTGACTACCGCCGAATGGGATGCCGACATGCTGGCGCTGTTCCAGATCCCCCGTCAGGCATTACCGGAGATTCGCCCTTCCAGCGGACTTTTTGGTTACACCAAAGGGCTAGACGGCATCCCGGATGGCCTCCCAGTGATGACGATGATCGGCGATTCTCATGCCGCCCTCTTTGCCCACGGACTGGGCGCGGCGGGCTGCGTCAAAGCGACCTATGGCACGGGTTCCTCGGTGATGGCACCGGTGACATCGGCGCAGTGTGACGTGAAGTCGCTTGCCACCACCGTGGCCTGGCATGACGGCGACACACTGGTGTACGGCCTGGAGGGCAATATTCCGCACACCGGTGATGCGGTGGCCTGGATGGCAGAAAGTACGGGTCTGAATGAATTGCCGGAAGCGGAACTCGCCCAGGCGCTGAATACGCTACCGGCCTCGGTGGACTCCACGCTCGGCGTCTATTTTGTGCCGGCGTTGACCGGGCTTGGCGCCCCCTGGTGGGATGAAAACGCACGTGGCCTGATTCATGGTCTGAGCCGTGGCGTGAAGCGGGCCCATCTGGTGCGCGCGGCGCTGGAGTCCATCACCTATCAGATTGCGGATGTGGTGGTCGCAATGCGCCAGCACGGTGACTTCGCCCTGAAAGCCCTGATGGTCGACGGTGGCCCGACCAAAAATGACTGGCTGATGCAGTATCAGGCTGACCTGCTTGGCTGCCCGGTCATGCGCAGCGACGTGGCGGAACTCTCAGCAATGGGCGCCGCTTTGCTGGCGCGTAAGGCGTTATTGAAGGTCGATAGCGAACAGTTACGCCAGTATCTACCTGAACATGTCACCTTTGCCCCCGATGCTCAGCGCCACGGCAGACTGCAAAAGCGCTGGCATGAGTGGCAAAGCGCGGTACAGCTGGCGCGCTCGCAGAAAACGCAGGCAAGTTGAAAACGTGTGGGTACGTGGGGTCAGTGCCGATCGGTCTGAATTTTAACGGCCTCAGCCCGGTTGATTACCGCCAGAACACGTACCCGCTGCAAAGGTAAGAAGGTGATGTTTGTTACGGACGCTTGCCGCAAGACGGTGCCAATTTAGTAATATTTTTAGGCTGATGCCCATACCTTGTTTTGGATAATCACTCTGTAGCCGTCAGGGTCAACAAATGTCCTTCCGTTCACATCCCTGTAAGGGTTGAATGACCCGGTCATTCTGAAACCCGCATTGATCATTCTTTCGCAGCCATGCGCCCATTCATTTTCATCCGGATAATAAAGAACGAGCAAATCCTCCTTGAGAAGACCAGACTAAACAGTGCGTTAGCATTTCCTGTAGGGAATCATAAGGCGCAGCAATTGACTTACTATTGTGAATATAATTTCACTATAGTAAATTTACGCATATTCATTTTGTGTGTTAATACATAAAGCAATGGCACGTTAAGGTAGAAAAAATGTTAAAAATCAGAATGTCACGCCCATCTGAAACGTCAGAAATTATCCAAATCTGGAAAAACTCTGTAGATGCTACGCACGATTTTCTGACAGCCCATGACCGACAAGAGATCGAAAAAGAAGTTGTTAGTTTTTTTTCACAAACCCCTGTCTGGGTTGCCACAAATCAGGAAGACCAACCGCTGGGATTTATGTTTTTACATGAGGGCCATCTGGAGGCGCTTTTTGTCGATGCTTCTGCTCGCGGACTTGGCGTCGGAAAACGGTTGATCTCATATGCACTGGATCTGCATCCTGATTTACGGGTCGATGTAAATGAACAAAACCAGCAAGCTGTAGGGTTTTATCAGCATATGGGCTTTCAGGTTTCAGGGCGTTCCGGGCAGGACAATCAGGGAAGGCCCTATCCCCTGTTACATCTAAGCAAGGCAAATGTGATGTCACCCTGCAAGTAGGGGAAATGTCATTGATTTTTTTGACTGAAAGCGACGATGTAAGAGCAGCTCCGATCGCTCTCAGGATTGGTCATTAGGTACTCGCTTGCAAAGGTAAGCGCCAGGCAGTCACCAGCTTGTAAATGATGGGTCCGATCATTAACCCGAAAATCAAGGCTACCGCTCAACATCCAAAGTGTTTGCCCGGAAAGATGCTCATTCGCAGAGGCGGGTATCGTCAATTGACCCATAGCAGGAATTTCAACTTTTATCAGTTCCGGGCATGCCCCTGCCGGGGAGAGAGACCAGCGGGTAATGCCTGTTTGTTCATCAATCCAGTGCTGCTGCTGATCGGCAAAGCGCACAAGTGAATTCTGATGTGACTCAAGCTCTGCGAAAAGCTTTGATAATGTAATATTCATCGCACTCGCTAACCGACTCAGTATCGTTGCACTGGGGCTGGAGGCGCCTCGTTCAACTTTGCTAATCATGGCCTGACTGACGCCCGATCGCTTAGCAAGCTCTGTTAAAGTCAAGTTTCGAGCCTTTCTGTGTTTAAGCAATGAACGCGCAATGTCGCTATCTACTATCTGACTGTTAGATGTTTTATCCATTTTAGTCCTCACTTTCGCCAGCCTGATTATGCCATTACTCTACTTCCGCACACCAAATAAACAGCCTCCGCAGGGTAGATTTGCTCTGCAATCCGGTTACAGGGCTCTTCACAATAATGAGTATCTCGAAAAAATTTACTTAGGTGCGCAAATTTCTGACCATCAAGGCGCTTACTTTACCTTGTTGGCCCAATCCATCAGCGGTGGGGAGCGAAGCCTTTTGCAATGTTTTGACGACAGGATGATGAGGACGCGCTGGCCTGGTAGGACGCGTTTTTGCAGGGGTTTAAACCACTCGAATAATCCTGGATATCGTTCAGGCCAGCTAATGCGCCCTACGCGTACTTTTCTCTGCTCTTTGTACTCCGAACATGATGAATGCCATACGCATCATTTTCGGTATACCTGATAAGTCAGCGCGACAGCCGAAAAGAAAACATAAGGGCTTAAAAGCAAAACTTCCGAATAACGAATGCCAAATATCCAGATAACAGGCCATGCCAGTACAGCCAGCCAAATGAAGAGCGTAGAAAAGACGATAAACAGGCTGCCCTTAATGAAAGCCTCAGGATAAACTTTCCGGGCAATCATCGCTAATGGCATGCTGACCATTAAAGAGCCCACAATGGTCCCGGTAAAGCTCGTCATGGCGGTGAAGGTATAAATGAAAATCAGAGACAGCATATCCATTGTGGATGTGTTGTTCTTACTCAATGATATATAAATTAAAACCACCAATGATCCAACTATGCCGCTAAAAATTCCTGATATCACAGATTTTATAACCAAATTGTCATCGTTAGTTTTCGGCATCATTTCCTCTATGTCTGAGCGGCGATATCTCATGGGGCAAACACGCTGACGCTTTCGGCGTAAGTCTCAGCGCAAAACAGGCGTCCAGCACGCTGTCCCTGCATGGTCGCGCGAGACAACGAACAGTACAACAAAAAGAATCAGGGTCAATTATTATCGCTAAGTTACTTATACGGTTGAGTATTCTCATTCTACACCGCTATGCTGGTGGGCGTTGAGTTTATCCTGATTCTCTCCTCACTCATTATCATTCCTCGATATTAGTCAGGCCCGCTCCTGGAACAGAGCGGCAATTCTTTTAGCCTGGTGTGGAAGTGGGTCAGAGTAGTTCCGTCGTCAGAGTAGTCGCTGAATCATTTGCCCTTGAGGTGAACGCCTTCGGGTAAGTGATAAATTCCAGAGGCAGACTCCTTATTTTTTCGTTTATTATGATTTTAAATGTTCAGTTCGATACCTGTGTCTTTAATGCCGAAACTGAATGATGATATTTTAAGTTAGAAAAATTCGACAATGATATCGGCGGACGAACAAGAATTAGCCTAAATGGCAATATGCCCATGTACAGGTCCGCACTAACCTTTAGACAACGATGAATAGAACACTGCACTTCACAGAGGGTTGCTAAAAAGTGGAAGAACTTAACTCAAATTCAATTTCAGATCGCGATTATAACTCTATTTACGCTTCTGCCTCTTCCGGAAACATCAAGGACCAAATTAAGCTTGGATTTATGTACCGTGAAGGCGATGGTGTCGAGAAAGACGGTAACAAGGCCATGGAGTGGTTCACCAGGGCTGCCGACCAGGGTAGCGCTAAAGCCCAATCTATTCTTGGCGATGTTTACTGTGAAGGTGAGATTGTCGTTCTGAGTTATTCGAAAGCCTTAGCGTGGTACACATTAGCAGCAGACCAAGGGGATTTATTTGCTTTGACTAACCTGGGGTTGCTATATGAGCGAGGGTTTGGAGTACCAAGAGATTACTCTAAGGCTGCCGAGTATTACGCTCAGTCCGCAGCGATGGGAGAAATGTACGGACAGTGCAATCTCGGAGAGTTATACCGTGAAGGAAAGGGTGTGCCTAAAGATGAGCAAAAAGCTTTCGAATTAATTTCAAAATCTGCTGAACAAGGTCATAGCTATGCCCAGGAGTTATTGGGTGAAATTTACTTTGAACGGCATGATTATGAAAAAGGTAAGGACTATCTTCGTCTGGCAGCGGAACAGGGCAACCAACGCGCTCTCGAAAAGTTAAAGAAAATTGAAGCGCTTCAAGAAAAATACAGGAAAGAGGACAGCATTAAGAAAGTTACCTGTCCCTTCTGCGATAAGCAAACTGCTTTCGGCAAAGATTTTTGCGCTCATTGCTCTGCACGGATTTACTACCACGTTGCAAAGAAATTCTTCTGGTGCGGGGGCATTCTGGGCGCTGCTGGAGTCGGATACGGTATAAGTCAAGGCGGGAGTTTCATTGAATTGATGGCTGCCTTCGTCATTCCATGGACGGTAGTAACATTGTTTGGTTTGTTTTTCGAAAAAAGAGCTGTTTTCGTGAGAAGCTGAGCTCTTCAGCCTCGACAGTTCATATCTCGCTTATTATAAATCGTGACCGTACTCCGTCTGTAAATCCTGGGGCTTTCATCTTTCTCAACCCTGCAAATCATAGATACTGAAAGCCTCAGGCATCCACTAGCATACCCTTCCCTCCCCCCTCTTTCCGGGCTCGCGACCTGCGCGTCCGTTTCATGCCAAAAACGTCTGGCTTATGCCGTAAGTGCATAAACAAAGACGAATTTAAACTTTAAGAAAAATTGGAAGCAGCCTACTTTAGCCAGACAAAATAATTTCTATATACACGCATACTTTACAGGGATCTCATATGACCAAAAAACTGCTGCCCCTCGTCATCATGACGCTGCTCTCTGCCACCAGCTATGCGGCGACACCGCCCGATACGCTGGTGGTCGCGCAAGGGCTGGATGATATCGTCAGCCTGGACCCGGCAGAGGCCAATGAGCTCTCCAGCATTCAGACCGTGCCGAGCCTGTATGAGCGCCTGGTTCAGCCGGATCGTGAGAACCCTGAAAAAATTAACCCGGTGCTGGCGGATAGCTGGCAGGCCGATGCGGCGGCGAAGACCCTGACCATCAAGCTCAAAAGCGACGCCAAATTTGCCTCTGGCAACCCGCTGCGTGCCGACGATGTGATTTTCTCCTACACCCGCGCCGTCACCATGAACAAATCCCCGGCGTTTATTCTGAATGTGCTGGGCTGGCAGGCTGACAACATCGCCAGCCAGTTGAAGAAAGTGGATGACCACACGGTTCAGTTACACTGGACGGCGGATGTCAGCCCGGCGGTGGCCCTGAACATTCTCTCCACGCCCATTGCCTCGATCGTCGACGAGAAACTAGTCAGCGCCAATGTGAAAGACAATGACTTTGGCAATGCCTGGCTCAAAATGCACTCCGCTGGCAGCGGCGCCTTCAAAATGCGCGTTTATCAACCGCATCAGGCCATTGTACTGGACGCTAACCCGACCTCACCGGGCGGCGCGCCAAAAGTCAAAAACATCATTATTAAGAACGTCCCGGACCCGGCCTCACGTCGTTTGTTGATTGAACAGGGTGATGCGGACGTGGCGCGTGACCTGGGTGCCGATCAGATAAGCGCCCTGACCGGTAAAAAAGGCATTGAAGTGCTGAGCATTCCATCAGCTGAGCAGAACTACCTGGTGTTTAACGCTGGCAACAGCGCTAACCCGCTGCTCAATAACCCGGCCTTCTGGGAAGCGTCACGCTGGCTGGTCGATTACGACGGCATCACCAAAAACTTGCTGAAAGGCCAGTATTTCGTTCATCAGAGCTTCCTGCCGGTGGGTCTGCCGGGTGCCCTTGAAGACAATCCGTTTAAATTCGACCCGGCAAAAGCCAAAGAAATCCTCGCGAAAGCCGGGATTAAAGACGCCCATTTCACGCTGGACGTGGAGAACAAACCGCCGTTCATCACCATCGCCCAGTCGATGCAGGCAAGCTTTGCGCAGGGTGGCGTCAAAGTGGATCTGTTACCGGCTGCCGGTAGCCAGGTGTATGCCCGCGTTCGTGCCAAACAGCACCAGGCGGCCATTCGTCTTTGGATCCCCGACTATTTTGATGCCCACTCCAATGCCAGCGCCTTCGCCTATAACGACGGTAAATCCAGCACCGTGGCAGGTCTTAACGGCTGGCAGATCCCGGAACTGAGCAAAGCCACACTGGCGGCAGTGGCTGAGCCGGACGCCGCAAAGCGTCTGGATCTCTACAAAAACATGCAGCAGGAATTGCAGCATAAATCACCGTACATCTTTGTCGATCAGGGCAAGACCCAGATCGTGGTGCGCGATAACGTGAAGGGCTACCAGCAGGGTCTGAATGCGGATATGGTCTGGTATGACCGCGTAACCAAATAATTTTTACTTTGCCCCTCACCCTCTACCAATGGGAGAGGACGAGGGGCACTTTCCAGACAGACGCTATCAATGAGTTATTCATGCCCGCTATTTCGCCCCGTTTGACGCGCGCCTTCCAGGCCCTTCTCACTCTCGCCCTGACGCTGCTCGGCCTCTTACTGGTCACCTTTTCGCTGTCCGCTTTCTCGCCCGTTGACCGGGTGCTGCAGATCGTTGGCGATCACGCAAGTCAGTCCACCTACGACCAGGTTCGCCACCAGCTTGGGCTGGATCAGCCGCTGCCGGTGCAGTTCTGGCACTACCTGCTTAATCTCTTCCATGGCGATTTAGGCACAGCCAGTTCAACCGGGCAGCCAGTGCTACAGGATTTGCTTTCCGCCTTCCCGGCCACGCTTGAACTGGCGACCCTGGCGCTGGTTATTGGTACCGTATTCGGCGTTATCGCTGGCGTATTGTGCGCACGTTTCGCCGGTTCGCCCTGGGATCTGGCGGTGCGTACCTTTACCCTGCTCGGTAACTCGGTACCTATTTTCTGGCTGGGTCTGCTGATGCTGGCGCTGTTTTATGCCCGTCTGCAGTGGAGCGCGGGGCCCGGGCGGCTGGACGATATTTACCAGTACACGGTCACGCCGCAAACCGGTTTCGCGTTAATTGATACCTGGCTTTCCGGCGATCGTGAGGCGTTTAAAAACGCCATCAGCCACCTGATTCTGCCGGTTCTGCTGTTGGCTTATTACTCCATGGCCAGTATCACCCGCCTCACCCGCTCAGCCTGCCTGGGCGAGATGAATAAGGAGTACATTCTGCTGGCGCGCGCTAAGGGTGCCGGGGAGATGACCATCCTGCTGCGTCATGTGCTGCCCAATATTCGCGGCACATTGTTGACCGTGGTTGCGCTGGCCTACACCGGCATGCTCGAAGGCGCGGTGCTAACGGAAACCGTCTTTTCCTGGCCGGGCATTGGTCGCTACCTGACTACCGCCCTCTTCGCCGGAGACACCACCGCCATCATGGGCGGCACGCTGGTGATTGGCGTGTGCTTTGTGTTGATCAATAACCTGACCGACCTGTTGGTGCGGTTAACTGACCCGAGGGTGCACTGATGCCGACGTCTCTCTTTTTGCGCCGTCTGCGCCGCTCCCCCGCCGCCTCTCTTGGGCTGCTGATTGTGTTGCTCTTTCTGCTGCTGGCCCTTTTCGCCCCCTGGTTAGCGCCGCTCGACCCGAACTGGCAGGATGCCGCCTCGCGTTTGCAGCCACCGAATGCAGCCCACTGGCTCGGTACGGACAGCTATGGGCGTGACCTGCTCTCGCGACTGATTTACGGCACTCGCCCGGCGCTCGGTCTGGTGGCGCTGGTCACCGTGATTACGCTGCCTGCGGGCCTGCTGATCGGGATTCTATCGGGTTATTACGGTGGCTGGCTGGAACGTGTTCTGATGCGCTTTACCGACGTGGTGATGTCGATGCCGCGCCTGATTCTGGCTTTTGCCTTTGTCGCCATGCTCGGCCCAGGCCTGGTGAACGGTGCGCTGGCATTAGCGCTCACCACCTGGCCTGCTTACGCACGCCAGGCGCGCAGTGAAATTCAACGTCTGCGCCATAGTGATTATCTGGCGGCGGCAGAAATGATGGGCATACGCGGCGCTCGCCTGCTGATCGGCCACATTCTGCCGCTCTGTTTACCTTCCGCGATTGTGCGCCTGGCGCTCGACCTGGCAGGCATTATTCTCGCGGCCGCCGGGCTGGGCTTCTTAGGACTCGGCGCCCGCCCGCCGATGGCGGAATGGGGGGCGATGATTGCCGACGGTATGCAGGTCATTTTCGATCAATGGTGGATTGCCGCCGCACCCGGTGCGGTCATCCTGCTGGCAAGCCTGGCCTTTAACCTGCTGGGCGATGGCCTGCGTGACGTACTGGAGCCGCATCATGACTGAGACACGTGTTCAGGTATCAGGATTAAACATTGATTATCCGGCTGCCCGTGTAGTGAAAAATCTGAGCTTTACGCTGGGCAACGAACGCCTCGCGCTGGTCGGGGAATCGGGCTCCGGGAAATCAATGACTGCCCGCGCTCTGATGGGTCTGGTACGTCAGCCGGGAAAGGTGAGTGCTGAAGAACTCAACGTGCTGGGGCACGATCTGCGCACCCTGCAGGCCAAAGGCTGGCAAAATTTGCGCGGTAACGGCATTGCCATGGTTTTGCAGGATCCGCGCTATGCGCTCAATCCGGTCAAAACCGTCTTATCTCAGCTTGATGAGGCTCTGACCTTGCATCAACGCCTGAGCCGCAAGCAGCGGCTGGAGAAGATTCACGAGGTGCTGCGCGCAGTGGAACTCGAACCCGCGGTGCTGCAACGCTACCCCGGTCAACTCTCTGGCGGCATGGGGCAGCGCGTGATGATCGCCATCGCCCTGGTCAACGATCCCAAAGTATTGATTGCCGATGAGCCTACCTCAGCGCTCGATGCAAAACTGCGTAACCAGATTCTGGAACTGCTGGTGGCCCAGTGCGAACAGCGGCATATGGCGATGCTTCTGATAAGCCACGACCTGCCGCTGGTGGCGCAGCACTGCCACCGTGTGATGGTCATGTATCAGGGAGAGTGCGTGGACGCCATGCCCGCCCCCGCGCTGCCGGACGCGCAGCACCCTTACACGCGCACGCTGTGGACCTGCCGACCAGGCGCAGAGACCTATGGAACAATGCTGCCGACACTCGATCGCCGTCAGTCTTTTAGCGAGGTGAATGATGGCCGTCGTTGATATTCGTGGCCTGCGGGTCAGCTTC
>DFPL01000343.1 GCA_002377245.1 Enterobacteriaceae bacterium UBA3516 | reverse complement strand
TCTCCCACAGGGAGAGGGTGCAAACACTAAAAACGGCAACAGAAGTTGCCGTTTTGCTTTTACCTTCGCATGCAAAATCGCTGGCGTCGCCGGTAAGCGTAAACATCCTCGACATGACCGTTCTTGATGCGCATTTGTAACCCGCGCCAGTAGTCTGCGCGCAGCAGGTCGGCATGCATCTCCTCAAATAGCGGTCCGATGTGTGGATCGGCGCAAAGCCAGTGACGAAATTCTTCGGGAAAGACATCCCCCGGTGTCACGCTGTACCAGGGTTCCGCACTCATCTCATCTTCCGGGTAGCGTGGCGGCGGAATATCCCGAAAATTCACCTCGGTCATGTAGCAAATCTCGTCATAGTCATAGAACACCACACGCCCATGCCGGGTAACGCCGAAGTTTTTAAACAGCATATCGCCGGGGAAGATATTGGCGGCGGCAAGCTGGCGGATCGCGTTTCCGTACTCCTCAACCGCGTCGCGCAACTGCTGGCCGCTTACCCGCTCAAACCAAAGATTGAGCGGCACCATCCGCCGCTCAATATAAAGGTGGCTGATGGCGATGCGATCGCCGAGATCAGTGATTTTTTGTGGCGCCTCTTTCAGTAACAGCGCCATTAACTCCGGTGCTATCCGGTGCTTTTCCAGCACGAAGTTTTCGAACTCCTGGGTATCCGCCATGCGCCCCACGCGGTCATGCTCTTTGACCAGTTGATAGCAGGCACGCACATGGGCGGCGCTCATCTCTTTTTGCGGCGGGAACTGGTCTTTAATGATTTTAAATACCCGGTCGAAGCCAGGCAGGGTGAAGACCAGCATCACCATGCCGCGAATGCCCGGCGCTTCGATAAACTGCTCATCGCTGCCCGCAAGATAGGTCAGGTATTCGCGGTAGCTCTCGGTTTTGCCATGCTTCTGGCAACCAATGGCCATATATAGTTCAGCGGTGGTTTTGCCCGGCAGGATTTCCCGTAACCACTCCACCAGCGCGGCAGGCAAGGGGGCATAAACCATAAAGTAGGAGCGGGCGAAGCCAAACACGATGCTGGCCTCTGAAATTACCGTCAGACAGGTATCAATAAAAAGTTCACCCTCGTCGCTGCGGTGCACCGGCAACAGAAAGGGTAGCGTCCCTGCAGGCGTGATCAGTTTACCGACCAGCCAGGCCGCTTTATTGCGATAGAAAAGTTCATTGGCGATTTGCAGATGCGCCTGTCTTAGAACCTCAGAACCAAAGGTTTCGACCAGATGGGCAATGATGTCTGCCACATCGCGCGCTTTGTCTTGCCAGGGAAGACGCAGCGGTAAATCGCTCAGCACGCGTGTCAGCATGGTTTCCCAACCCGCATCAGGATAAAAATCCTTCGCCAGCGGACGAGCGAGCCCGCGAAAATGGCGCTCAGGCTGGGAGCTAAAAATAAATAAACGTTCGGGCGTTAGCGCATGGTGATCGAACAATCGGCAATACACGGAGTTAAAAAAGCTCTCGGTGATTTCATAACGCGGGTAGTCCGGCAGCAAGCCGGTGTAGTGCGCTTTAACCCGGAGTAGAAAGTCGGGATCGGGGCGCTGGTTATCGGTGATACAGCGAAGCTGTTCTACCACCAGCCCCACATGGTGATCGTAGAGGTGGATACGCTGCTTCATCGCCTGCTGCACGGCATGCCAGTCGGCTTGTTCAAAGCGTTGCTGGGCACCGGAAGTGACTTCAAGAAAACGGCCATACTGGGCATCGAAGCCCTGCAGAATAGTTTGTGCAATCAGTAGTTCCAGGCCACGCGACATCTTTTTCCCCATCCGGCACCGAGTCATGCCGGATGACGCGTTCGCTTATCCGGCCTACATTTCGTTGTAGGCCCGGTAAGCGCAGCGCCACCGGGCATTGATTAAAACTGCGACTCTTCCGTCGACCCGGTCAGTGCCGTCACTGACGAGGCGCCTCCCTGGATAATGGTGGTTACCTTGTCGAAGTAGCCTGTTCCCACTTCCTGCTGATGAGACACAAAAGTGTAGCCCTCTTTGGCGGCGGCAAATTCCGGTTGCTGCACTTTTTCGACGTAGTGACGCATCCCTTCCCCCTGCGCATAAGAACGCGCAAGGTCGAACATGTTGAACCACATGCTGTGAATGCCCGCCAGGGTGATGAACTGATATTTGTAACCCATGTCTGACAACTGTTGCTGGAAGCTGGCGATGGTTTTATCGTCCAGGTTCTTCTGCCAGTTAAACGACGGCGAGCAGTTATAGGCCAGCAGCTTGCCGGGGAATTTGGCATGAATCGCATCGGCAAAGCGTTTCGCCAGTTCGAGATCCGGCGTCGAGGTTTCACACCACACCAGGTCTGCATACGGCGCATAGGCCAGCCCGCGGCTGATTGCCTGTTCGATTCCGGCACGGGTACGGTAGAAGCCTTCGCTGGTGCGTTCGCCGGTAATAAACTCGCTATCGTAATCGTCGCAGTCAGAGGTGATCAGATCCGCTGCATCAGCGTCTGTGCGGGCAATGACCAGCGTTGGAACACCCAGCACATCGGCAGCCAGACGCGCAGCCACCAGTTTTTGAATCGCCTCCTGCGTCGGCACCAGCACCTTACCGCCCATATGGCCGCATTTTTTCACCGAGGCGAGCTGATCTTCGAAATGGACGGCCGCTGCACCGGCTTCAATCATCGATTTCATCAGTTCAAAAGCGTTCAGTACGCCACCGAACCCGGCCTCCGCATCGGCGACAATCGGCAGGAAATAATCCACATAGCGTGGATCGTTGGGTTCAATACCGGATGACCACTGGATCTGATCCGCACGGCGGAAAGTGTTGTTGATCCGATCCACCACGGAGGGGACGGAGTTAGCCGGGTAGAGCGATTGATCCGGATACATACTGGAGGCCAGGTTGGCATCTGCTGCCACCTGCCAGCCGGAGAGATAGATGGCTTCCACACCCGCTTTTGCCTGTTGCAGCGCCTGTCCACCGGTCAGTGCACCGAGGCTGTTCACATAACCTTTCTTCGATTCGCCATGCAGCAGACGCCACATTTTCGCGGCGCCCAGCTGCGCCAGGGTGCATTCCGGGTTAACGGAACCGCGTAATTTCACCACCTCTTCCGCACTATAGGGACGTGTAATGCCTTCCCAGCGTGGTTGAGTCCACTCTTTTTGTAATTCTTCGATTTGTTGGGTACGGGTATTCATGTGCAGATGCTCCATTTTCATCCTGGCTTCCCAGGCGTTATTGGTGAAGGCAGTTTGGTTTCGGGAAGCCGCGCAAGAACCGGAGCGTACTTGCAGTACGTGAGGATTATGCGCTTCGCTCATCCCTTCGGGACCGCCCGGAGGGCGTTCAAAACGCGTTGCGTTTTATCAGAGCGCTGCCCGGAACCAAAATGGCGAACAAAATAGCCTGGGTATTACGCAAGCAGGCGGTAGCCCGGCAGCGTCAGGAAATCAATCAACTCATCGGAAGTGGTGATCTGCTCCATCAACCGTGCAGCATCGTCGAAACGGCCGCCGCTGAAGCGGTGTTCCCCCAACTCGTCCTGAATAACCCGCATCTCTTCCGCAAGCATCTGGCGGAACAGGGCTTTGGTAACAGGTTTACCGTTGCTGAGCGTTTTCTCGTGGTGGATCCACTGCCAGATAGAGGTACGGGAGATTTCGGCTGTGGCCGCGTCCTCCATCAGTCCATAAATCGGTACACAACCATTGCCGGAGATCCAGGCTTCGATGTACTGCACCGCTACGCGAATATTGGCGCGCATCCCCTCTTCCGTGCGTTCGCCATCAGCCGCAGCCAGCAGTTGATCCGCCGTAATCGGGGCATCTTCAGAACGGGTGACGGACAGCTGATTGGTGTTATTGCCCAGCGCATGGCTGAAGACCGCCATGGCGGTGTCGGCCAACCCCGGATGGGCAATCCAGGTACCATCGTGGCCATTCTTCGCCTCAAGCTCTTTGTCGGCCTTAACTTTGCTGAGTACCTGGTTGTTACGCTCAGCATCTTTACTGGGAATAAAGGCCGCCATGCCGCCCATCGCGAAAGCACCGCGCTTGTGGCAGGTTTTAATCAACAGCCGCGAATAGGCGTTGAGGAATGGCTTATCCATCGTGACCACCTGACGATCCGGCAATACCCGATCCGGATGGTTTTTCAGGGTTTTGATATAGCTAAAAATGTAATCCCAGCGACCGCAGTTCAGGCCCACAATATGGTCGCGAAGCGCATGCAGGATCTCATCCATCTGGAAGACGGCAGGCAGCGTTTCAATCAGCAATGTGGCTTTAATGGTACCGCGGGGCAGGTTAAAGCGATCTTCGGTATAGCTGAAGACTTCACTCCACCAGGCCGCTTCCTGCCAGGCCTGGGTTTTTGGCAGATAGAAGTAAGGGCCGCTACCTTTTGCCAGTAATGCTTTATAGTTGTGGAAAAAATACAGGGCGAAATCAAACAGGCTGCCGGGAATGGCTTCATTGCGCCAGGTCACATGTTTCTCCGGCAAATGCAGACCACGCACACGACAAATCAGGACCGCCGGATTGGGTTTGAGTTGGTAAATTTTGCCGGCTTCGTTGGTATAACTGATGGTGCCATTCACGGCATCACGCAGGTTGATCAGCCCTTCAATCACTTTGCTCCAGTCCGGCGACAGAGAATCCTCAAAGTCCGCCATGAAGACCTTCACATTTGCGTTGAGCGCATTGATCACCATCTTGCGCTCAACGGGCCCGGTGATCTCCACACGACGATCCTTCAGGTCATCCGGGATACCACGGATTTGCCAGTCACCTTCACGAATGGAATTCGTTTCCGAAATAAAATCAGGTAGATTTCCATTATCAATATCCTGTTGTTGCTGGATGCGTGCAGCCAGCAATTTATTACGGTGCGGTGTAAAGCGCGTAACCAGTTCAGTGAGAAACTCCACCGCTTCTGGCGTGAGAATATGCTTTTCCAGCTCGCCAAAAGGCTTTTTAAAAGCCAATTCGTCCGTGGTCGTCGCCTGTTGTGTCATTCCGCAGCTCCTCGTTGTTGATCCGAATACATCCCCCAATGTGAACGAATGATCATTGCCGTTTTTTCGTTCAGCAGAATTAAGACTACTCAATTAAAAAGCAAAATCAAAAACAATTTCCATTTTAAATTTAAAATACATTTAACGCATTGATAACAAATGATTTAAAGTTTTCATACAACATGGAGGGCGTTTCGGAAATAAAAAAGGCACCCGAAGGTGCCTTTAAGCGCTGCTGAAACGGTTAACGATCCTGGAGGAAGATCAGTCCAGCGTAGGGTTCATATGACGCAGATCGAATGGCGTAATCTGGTAAACGTAATAGTTTAACCAGTTGATAAACAGCAGATTTCCATGGCTGCGCCAGGTGGCATGCGGTTTGTTCTGCGGGTCGTCTTTGGGGAAATAGTTATAGGGAACGTCCGGGGAAAGACCGGCATCCACATCCCGAAAATACTCACCCGCCAGGGTGTCGGCATCATACTCCGGATGGCCGGTAACGAAGGCGATACGCTTGTCTTTGCTGGCAAACAGATAAGCATCACCGCTGTCTGTTTCAGCGAGGATGTCCAGATCGGTATAGTCGCGGATCAGTGCCGCCGGGAAGTCGGCGTAACGTGAATGCGGCGCCAGGAAAGTATCGTCAAAACCGCGGGTCAGAAGCGCATGTGGATGGAGAATATGGTGCTCGTACACGCCTGAAAGTTTCTCTTCGCGTGTCTGTTTGGGAATGCCGTACAGAATATTAAGAGCTGCCTGGACAGCCCAACAGACAAACAGCGTTGAGGTCACATGATCTTTAGCCCACTCCAGCACCTGCTGGATCTGCGGCCAGTAAGCCACATCGTTAAACTCAACCAGACCAAGCGGCGCACCCGTGACAATCAGACCATCGAAGTTTTCTTCGCTGATTTCGTCGAAGTTACAGTAGAAATTATTCAGGTGTTCAGCGGGCGTATTACGGGACTCACGTGCATCAATACGTAACAGTCTGACGTCAACCTGCAGCGGAGAGTTGGAAAGCAGACGCAGGAACTGGTTCTCCGTCTCGATTTTTTTTGGCATCAGATTGAGGATAAGCACCTTCAGCGGACGAATTTCCTGACCTGTTGCACGAGATGTCGTCATGACAAAGACGTTTTCATCACGCAAGAAATTGACGGCTGGTAGCTCGTCCTGCACCCGAATCGGCATAACTTATATCCTCACTGCATACGTTTAAACGTTTAGACATCCAGACAGCTGGAAAGATACCCAGGAATAACCCAAATGTCGAGCCTGCATGTGAAAGGTGAGAAAGTTTCACGTCACGACGACTGCCGTAACGTGGGTCTCAGATGAGGTTAGTTGATGATGTTGGATCTGTTTGCCGGTCGAGTGGATGACTCGTGCTGGCGTTTAAGCGCTGCGATGACCTGGTCATCGGTCAGAAGGGATTCATCAGCAATGACTTTTGGATATTTACACCTGCCTCGCGAGGCGCCAAAGGTCATTTCAAGCAGTGCGCGTTCTTCTACCGGTGATAACCCACCTTCATTCATCTCCAGCGCGTGAGTCAGGATCTGTAGGTTTCCCACTCCGGGTAGACGATGCCAGATGGAGCGGGGAGCAGTCTGCTCGATAAGCTGCCCCAGCAAACCCTGTGCTGCGAAGAAGTCAGCGATAATAATACGCGTGTTGCTGAAAATATAATTGCCGGAGACCTGCTGGCGAGTCTCGAGGTTGCGAACAACCATGCGATTTTGATAAATCTGGGCGTACAGAACAGTCATAGCCAATTCCTTTAGCATTACGTTCAACGTTTTTCAGATGTAACCATAGCAAAAAAGCCTCATGCTTTCGCATGAGGCTTTTCTGTTTATTTGATGCCTGGCAGTTCC
>DFPL01000339.1 GCA_002377245.1 Enterobacteriaceae bacterium UBA3516 | reverse complement strand
CCCCGATAAGCGTGAAGGGGAAGCTGAGTGGACCGCGCCAGCGGTGATTTTGCTGGCCGGGAGCCCGGGTCGCCAGGGTGGTGGCGGGGAACCACCCTGGGACGTTCACGGGTTCTGGAGCGATAGAAAAGTAAGGAACATAGGGTGAACGGAATGACCCTCAGAGCCGCATGTTTCGCCTCACCCTAACCCTCTCCCCGGAGGGGCGAGGGGACTTGGTGTGCTCGCATTTTTGTGAGGATCCCACATCCTTCGGGTGAGGAAATAAACCTGCACGAAACCTCACTCCCGGCGGGCAATATCGGCAAATTTCGCATCAAGAATGTTCGCCAGATCGCTTGCCGCCAGTTCAATATCTAACCCGCGTTTGCCACCGGACACATACACGGTGGCAAATTGCTGTGCAGGCGCATCAATCACCGTCGGCAGGCGTTTTTTTTGCCCTAACGGACTGATCCCGCCCACCAGATAGCCTGTCACACGCTGCGCGACCATCGGATCGGCCATATCGACTTTCTTGGCGCCCAGCGCTTTCGCCACCTTTTTAAGATCAAGCAGCCCGGCAACCGGGGTGACGGCGACGGCGAGCTGTTTCATGTCGCCGTTCAGCGCGACTAACAGCGTTTTATACACCTGGTCTGGATTCAGCCCCAGCTTACGCACCACTTCGTCACCAAAGTTGGTCTCATTGGGATCATGATCGTAGGTATGAATCTGGAAAGGGATGTTGTTTTTTTCGAGTAACTTAACGGCGGGAGTCATAGCAGTCCTTTAAACCACAGTTATTTCACGCGTTCAGCATACGCCCGTCCAGGGACGCAAAAATAGTACTATCTTGCGCAAGAGTATTGGCAGTGGCAAAAGATTGAGCGACAATCTTGCCACCCGAAGCGCGAGTTTCGGCATAATAATAAAACTGAAATTCCTCTTTGACGGGCCAATATCATTATTGGCCATTTTTTTGCCGCAACAGCGTCGGTAAATTCCCCTCGCCATAGAGATGCAGCGCGCCTGCCGCCACCACATAATGGCCCGGCGGCAACGCCCACAATCGTTCACACCAGGCCCGATTGCGCTGATGCATTAATACATCATGCAACGAGGCGCTGAACGTTGTCGGCAACGTCAACGGCTCCTCGGGCGGCGGCGACTCCAGCCACCAGCTCAACATCACCTGTAACAGGCGCGCATTTTCATGCCAGTGGGTGAGCGTGTCATTTAGCAACTCATTACCGCCATCGGGAAGCCGGAGCAGAATCTCTACCTGGTTTTCTGTCCCTTCCAGCTCTATCACCGGCGTCGAAAATTGTTGTGCAGATTGCAGTAACTGATAATCGATACCAAAGTCCGGGCGTAAACCGAGACGCTGAGCCTGAGTAGCCTGCAACACCAGCGCAATATGCCAGGCCGGACGAGTATCAAACTCCTCTCGCGACAGGCCTAAGGTGCGCAGGGTTTCGTCGAGCGCGGCAAGTTGTTCGGTGGAAAGTCGCTCGGCCAGCGGCGGGCAGACAGGAAGATTTAAGAAAGGGGAGCCACTGCTGGCAACATCGGCCTCAACAAGCAGGGCATCGGCTTTGTGCAATTTTTGCAATAAGCCATCGGGGAGAGGAGACATGCCCTGAGTGCCCATATGAATACTGCCCACCAGGTGAAGGTGGCGCTGGCCAGGCAGGGTGATGTCAATGGCAGGCCAGGCATAGTGGCGCGCATGAAAGAAATTTTTTATTCGCTGAAACAGCCCCATACGCGCTTCCCGAAGTGAAAAAGCCATGCTAGCGCGTAGAGGGGAAAGGTGCAAATCCCCCACCATTACGGCGGGGGAGGGTTCACTCCTTCGGCGTAAAGCGCAGCAGCCGGTTAGCATTACTCACCACCGTAATGGATGACAGCGCCATCGCCGCGCCCGCCACCACCGGGTCAAGCAGAGTGCCGGTCAGCGGCCAGAGAATACCGGCGGCAATCGGAATGCCAAGTGAGTTATAGACAAACGCGCCCAACAGGTTCTGCTTCATATTGCGCAAGGTCGCTTTGGAAATTGCCAGCGCATCGGACACACCCGTCAGACTATGGCGCATCAGGGTAATGGCGGCGGTTTCAATAGCGACATCGCTGCCGCCGCCCATCGCAATTCCGACTTCCGCCTGGGCCAGCGCGGGCGCATCGTTAATACCGTCACCCACCATGGCGACCCGGCGGCCCTCCGCCTGCAATTTTTTTATCGCATCGGCTTTGCCATCCGGCAGCACACCTGCGATGACCTCATCAATGCCTGCCTCTCTGGCAATGGCATTGGCGGTGACAGGATTATCACCGGTGAGCATAACCAGACGGTAACCCGCCCGGTGCAGACGCTGCAAAGCGCTGACGCTGTCATCACGCAAGGGGTCACGAATAGCAAAGAGCGCAGCCGCCTTACCGTCCACCGCCAGTAGCACCGGTGTGGCACCTTGCGACGCCTGGGCGTTAACCTCATCGGTCAGGCTATCCAGTGCGATGCCCTGCCCGCTAAGCAGCGCCTGATTACCCAGCAGCAGCGTACTCCCCTCGACGTCTCCGCTCACACCAAGCCCACGCAGGGTGCGGAAGCTCTGAACCTCAGGCAGCACGACGTCACCCGCTTTTTCGAGTAGGGCTTTTGCCAGCGGATGACTGGAGCCTTGTTCCAGTGCCGCGGCAAAGGTGATGGCCTGCGCTTCGCTATAGCCGTTGACGGTTTTAACCGCGACCACCTGCGGCATACCGCGCGTCAGGGTGCCGGTTTTATCAAACACCAGCGTATCGAGGGTGCTGGCGCGTTGCAGGGCATCAGCATCACGCACCAGTACGCCAAACTCTGCCGCACGACCGACACCCGAAATGATCGACATTGGCGTGGCAAGCCCGAGCGCGCAGGGGCAGGCAATGATCAGCACCGTGGTGGTAATCACCAGCGTGTAGACAATTTGCGGCGCCGGGCCGAACAGATACCAGATAGCCCCACTTAGCAGCGCAATGGCGACCACCACCGGGACAAAAATGGCCGAGATCTTATCCGCCAACTGACCGATTTCCGGTTTGCTGCTCTGTGCCTGGCGCACCATGCGAATAATGCGTGACAAGGTGGTGTGACTGCCGACGGCGCTGGCAGTAAATAACACGCTACCGTCCTGCACGACCGTCCCGGCGTGGATACCGTCACCGGTGCTTTTTTCCTGTGGTACCGGCTCCCCGGTGAGCATCGCTTCGTCGAACCAGGCTTCGCCCTGGGTAATGTTGCCATCGACCGGCACACGATCCCCGGTGGTTAAGCGCAGCGTCATTCCCGGCTGAACTTCGGCCAGAGGCACGCTTTTTTCGCCCTGTTCTGTCACCACACGCGCGGTGGGGGGCGTTAAATCGAGCAGTTTTTCCAGCGCCTTTGATGAGCGCTGGCGGGCGCGGGCTTCGAGCATGTGGCCAAGGTTAATCAGGCCGATGATCATCGCGCTCGCTTCGTAATAGAGATGGCGCGCTTCCATCGGGAACCACTGCGGCCAGAGGTTGACGCTCATGGAGTAAAGCCAGGCCGCCCCGGTGCCCAGTGCCACCAGGGTGTCCATGGTGGCGGTGCCGTTGGTCAGGCTTTTCCAGGCGCTGCGGTAGAAATGGCCGCCTGCCACTATCATCACACCCAGCGTCAGAACACCAATACACAGCCACAGGGTGCGGTTGTCGGCGGTGACCATCATATTGTCACCCCACATTCCCCACACCATCACCGGTACGCCGAGCAGTAAGGCAACGACAGCCTGCCAACGGAAACGGGTCATGGTCGCGACCGCCGTTTCCTGTTGGCGCGCCCGACGTTTCATATCATCTTCAATGGCTTCCGCGCCGTAACCGGCATGTTCGACGGCGAGGACTAAATCTGTGGCGGAGGCGCTCCCCATGATTAATGCAGAGCGCTCCGCAAGGTTGACCCGTGCCTGGGTGACGCCCGGTACCGCCTGTAAGGCTTTTTGCACCCGGGAGACACAGCTGGCGCAGCTCATGCCGTTAATTAACAGCTGTTGGCTGTCATCAAGGTCATCGGCTGCCGGAAGCTCGGAAGTGGCCGCTGTCAGTGCTTCCGACGGGAATGATGACTCTGCCAGCGGTTTAGCCTTTGGGTGGCTGACGCTCGCGTCATACCCGGCTTGTTTGATGGTGTCGATCAGCGCAGATGCCTCTGCACTGCCGGTGATCTGCGCGTGCGTAATGGTGACTTCAGCCTGCTCGACATCGTCACGTTGCTCCAGGCTCTCTTTCACCCGTTTAACGCAGTGCCCGCAGGAGAGTCCGTCCAGATCCAGCTCTATAATGTGAGACATAATTAATTTCCTGTATGATTGGTCGTATAAACATTGACCTGATTAATCACGTGTACTGATTGTTGAACAGGTTAAACCTTCCATCAAGGGGAAGGTCAAGGGGGAAGTATGAATATCAGCATCGTGGCCAAAAAAACCGGGCTGACCAGCAAAGCCATCCGCTTTTATGAAGATAAAGGGCTGGTGACGCCGCCGCTGCGTGGAGACAACGGTTATCGCAGCTACACGCAGCAGCACATCAACGAGCTGACGCTGTTACGTCAGGCGCGTCAGGTGGGGTTCAACCTCGAAGAGTGCGGTGAGCTGGTGAATCTGTTTAACGATCCGGCACGCCACAGCGCGGATGTGAAAGCGCGCACCCTGCAAAAAGTGTCTGAAATTGAACGTCATATTGTTGAACTGGAAGCGATGCGCAAACAGCTCCTGTCGCTGGCGGCATCCTGTCCTGGCGATGACAGCGCGAACTGCCCCATCATTGATAATCTCTCGGGCTGCTGCCATCACAAGGTTAATGCCTGACGGGGTTGAGCATAAAGACCACCGTGCCACGATACCACGCCGGGAAGCGGGGCAACTGCGCGGCGTCCCACTCACCGTCCTGCACCAGCCCCAGCTTAAACGGAATCCGCAGCCCGGCGAGGGCTGGCAAGTATTGAGCATACTCCGGTACGGTTTTACGCCCCTGGTAGCTTTGAATCACCAGTTCATCAACGGGTAGGGTGTTCAGTACCGCAATATTGCCGGTTTTCGCCCAGTCGAGAAGCCAGGTCACCCCCAGCGCGTAGCCTGCGGGTAGAATCGCCCGAACCCGTTTCAGGAACAGGCCATAGTTATCGAGCCGCCGGGTGGCGGCATCGAAATCAATTTGTAATCCCACCACCTCGTTCCCGGCCTTCTTCCAGCTTTCCAGAAGCTGGTTGATGCGTTGCAAGTCAGCGTCCTGCACATCCAGCGTTTCGAGGCGCACCGTTAACCAGATGTGAGGGAAGGTGAGTTTGCTGACCGGCAGGCCGACTTTCTGAAAGACCGCGCCAGAGGGGCGCAGCAGAATCTCCGCCTGGTGCAGATAAACGGTCTGCGCATCCTTCAGTGCCGGGGTTGGCTTAACGCCAGACCATAGCCAGAATGCGCGGTGCTGATCAGCCTTGACTGCCGCCAGGATGGGGGGCGGCAGTAGCAAGGCGGCAATTACCAGTAATATTTGAGCTGTTGTGCCCACACACTGCCCGGATATTGCTGTTTAAGCTGCGTGAACCAGGCTTTGCGCTGCGCCTTATCGACCTCTTCGCCACCGCAGTCGTTATAGCCGGACGGTGAATAACACATCACCGCACGGTAAAGGGCAAAGCTCTTATCTTCCGGCTCCGCTTTCTTATCCGCGATAACCTGCTGGTAGTAGCGCTGGCGATCCGACTGGCCGCTGTCCAGCGCTTTTGCGACTGCGCTATCGAGCATGCCGTTGCCTTGTGACTCTTTCCAGACGCCGACGCTGGCTTGCGTGGTGCGGAAGAACTCCCCGAGGCAGTTCAGTGCACGAGCGTCCTGCGGTTTTTGTGCCAGTACGCCGACGGTTTTTTCCAGCGATGCACAGTGGTACTCGCCGTCCGCCTGGCTCCCGTCCCAGCCAAAGACATTCAGATCCACATCGTCGAACGCTTTATCAATGACCGGGGGAGTGATATGGCTGCTGAGCTTTTTATCGTCCAGCCAGGTCTTATATTCCCCATGGATCAGGTCTTTAATCAGCAGCGTATGCAGGGCGATAGTGCGCTCTTCGTTATTCGGGCCGTTGGCAACCTGTTCACGCAGACGCGCCGGCGTTGCGACGGTTTTCAGCACCAGTGAACGGTAACGCAGATTTTTCACCGCACTGTCGGCGGCAAAAATAGCATCGACATTCCCGCTGAACGCGTCCGTCGCCGCCACTTTGGCCTGCAAATACTGCTGCTGTTCAACGTCTTTGCTCAGCGTAAGCAGATGCAGCCAGTGCGCGCGCGCTTGCGGCCACTGCTTTTGTGCCATTAACGCTTCGCCATACAGCGACTGTTCGCTGAACAACAGAATGTTATTGGCAGGCAGGGCTTCTGCCGGTTTGATGCTCTGCACAATCTGCGGATATTTTTCCTGCGCATAATCGAGCGTAAGCGTCAGATAGCGCCACAGATCGAGGGCGTTGCTCTTTTCGAAAATGGGCTTGATGTTCTGCATGAACGCATCGTCCACGCAGGGTGCGCGATCGTTGCATTTTACCTCGCGCATCAGGCGCAGCGCCTGGGTGAAGGTGATAAGCGGAGCATCCGGCGCGCTGACGAAATAGCTGTCGTACTGCGTCAGGTCTTTGCTTTGCATTTTGCTGTCGTTCTCAGCAATCAGCGCCACCAGTGCGTCACCGTTCTCTGCCTGCAACAACGCTTTTTCATACAGCGCGGCCAGCGCGTCCCAGTCCTCAAGATACCAGTTGATGCGCCGCAGCAGCCCCTGAGTGGAGGCCGCATACTCTCCCTTTGGCCACTGGTCGAGATAGGCTTTTGCTATGTCCCGCGCCTGACCGACCGCGGCCTTGTCGACTTTTTTTACATCAAAATCGCCGTACTCGCCGTTGGCATTCACCGTGCTCTGGTTGAGTGCGGTGCGCATCAACATATAGGTCGCGGTTTCAGCAAGCCACGGTTGTTGAAGGGCTTTCAGCCGGGTAAAGGTTTGAGCCGCTTCGGTATAATTGCCCAGATAGAAATCATTGGCCGCCAGCAGGTAATCACGAAAATGGGCAGCCGCAGAATCTGGGTCAGCAGCCAGTGCCGTGAGATCGTTGAGATCGGCAGCATCGCCTGGGATCTTAAGTCTGGCTTTCGCCAGCGCGGCCCGCTGATCGGCGGTCAGCGACGGCTCCGCCAGCAGGGCGGCATAAAATTGCGACACCGAATCGCGGTTATTGGAGACAAAACGACCCGCAGAGTCATCCCCTTTCAGGGTCGTCTCTTTGATAAGCTCCGGCGGCAGGGCGAGTTGTTTCAGTTGTTCAGCCAGTGTCGTATCTTCGACGGGGGGCGTCTCGGCTGACCCCGGCGCGGCATACCACTCTTCGATATGTTCGCCGAAATAGTAGTTACGGTTGCGGGTGAGATCTTCCGGCACCGGCTGGCGCAGCGGCGTCAGTGCATGTTTTTCACCCACCAGACGCAGCAGGTTATCGCGGGTATCGTTGCCAGTGCCCAACACCGGAGGGCTTGAAAGATAACAGCTTTCAACGCCCCAGGGGCAACTTCCCATGTCTGATGATGCAAAAGCATTTGCGCTGGCAAAGGCCGTCGCGAGGAAAACCCATTTCCCTGTTTTTATTTTGTGCATGTTTAACTGTTTTCTGAATGGAGTTTGATGCGAAGCGTGATGCCTTCTACGGCAACCACTTCAACCTTCGAGCCTGCGGGTAATTCTTCATCTGCGCTCACGGGCCAGGAGCTGTCACCCACGCGCATGTGCCCACGCCCGTTGACCAGCGCCGTGTCCAGCGTAAAGCGGCGGCCAACCAGTTGTTGCCCACGCTGATTAAGTGCAGCGTCAGCCGGTTTCTGTTCACGCACGCGTTTTGACAGCCACAGCCACCAGAGCCAGGCGGCGATAAGGGTCAGCACGGCAAAGAGCACGCCCTGCCACTCCCAGCCAAAGGGCACAATCCAGACCAGCAAACCGGTAATGACTGCCGCCACGCCGCTCCAGAGCAGATAGCCGTTGCCGCCGAGCATTTCGGCGGCCAGCAGCAGGCCACCGAGACTTAGCCAGAAGATATACGCATGTTCAAACAGCAGGGCGATCATGGTTTTTTCCGTTCGCTGGCGCTGTCTTTCACCAGCTCAGCAATACCTGCAATCGACCCCATCAGGCTGCTGGCATCCAGCGGCATCATCACGACTTTGCTGTTATTCGCGGACCCAATTTGTTGCAGCGCTTCGGTATATTTCTGCGCCACGAAGTAGTTAATCGCCTGCACATCACCTGCGGCAATCGCCTCGGAAACCATTTTCGTTGCGCGGGCTTCCGCTTCTGCGGAACGCTCACGGGCTTCCGCCTGCAAAAACGCTGACTGACGTTCGCCTTCGGCTTTCAGGATTTTTGATTGCTTCTCACCTTCGGCTTTGACGATTTCCGCCTGGCGAATCCCTTCGGCTTCGAGGATATACGCACGCTTGGTACGTTCAGCTTTCATCTGCGCGTTCATGGAGGACACCAGCTCGGCCGGTGGGCGAACATCGCGAATCTCAATACGGGTCACTTTGATGCCCCACGGATTCGTTGCCTCATCGACAATATGCAGCAGGCGGGTATTGATGCTGTCACGCTGTGACAGCATTTCGTCCAGCTCCATGGAACCGAGCACGGTACGGATGTTAGTCATGGTGAGATTGATGATCGCCAGCTCCAGATTACTCACCTCATAGGCGGCTTTCGGGGCATCGATAACCTGAATAAAACAGACGGCATCAATGGTAACGTTGGCGTTATCTTTCGAGATGACTTCCTGAGAAGGAATATCGAGGACTTGTTCCATCATGTTGATCTTACGACCAATCCGGTCCATGAAGGGCACCACCAGGCTCAGGCCTGGCTGGAGAGAACGGGTATAACGCCCGAAGCGTTCCACCGTCCATTGATATCCCTGTGGCACGATTTTGACACCCGCACCGACGATGACCAGCGCGACGAAGATAAGAATAGGGATGACGATGAGCATCAAATAAACCTCCTGTTTAATTTGATGTCATTCTAAACAAATTTGGGGATCATAACAGCGCGATCCCCAAATTTAGCAGGCGGGATCAGTAAAGCAGAGAGTAGAGCTGGCGACGGTACTTCGATGCCAGCGCATCACCGGTGCCCAGGGCTGCCAGAATCTCCTGCAACATTTTGCGCGCCTGGCCGTCAGCAGCACCCAAATCTTTGCGCAAATGGCTGAACAACAGCTCCAGCGCTTCCTCATTACGCCACACCTGATGCAGCTGCAATGCCAGTTGACTCGCCAGCTGCGCATCCGCCGGATTTTGCTCAACCTGCTGCTGAAGCAACTGGATTTCGGGTGTATCCGCGGCCTGTTTCAACAGTTCGATTTGCGCCACCAGCCCCTGGTAGCGGGTATCCTGGTCCTGCAACGGAATGGTTTTCAACACCGCTTCGGCATCTTCAGAACGGTTAAGGGCAATTTGCGTTTCTGCCAGCAGCAGACCGATTTCACTGTTTTGATTCGAGAGCTGCCAGGCGTCTTTCAGCAGCGGCAGTGCATCGGCGTGGTTGCCTTCCTCAATCAGCTGCATTGCCTGCTGGGCTTTCAACTCTTCTTCCCGTGGCAGGACTTTGTCCAGCAGGGCGCGAATCGCTTCTTCCGGCTGTGGCCCCTGGAAACCGTCGACAGGCTGACCGTTCTGGAACAGGTA
>DFPL01000084.1 GCA_002377245.1 Enterobacteriaceae bacterium UBA3516 | reverse complement strand
ATAAGGTGAACGGAATGACCTTCAGAGCCGCATTTTCCCCCTCACCCTGGCCCTCTCCCCGGTGGGGCGAGGGAACTGTCCGTGCTCGTATTATTTTGTGGGGATTCCTCAGCCCATTCGGGAGAGGGCTGGGGTGAGGGGAAATAATCCGCTTTCTGTTGCACCTTGAAAACTCTGCGAAATTCACCGCCTGGCTCTATGCTTAACACCATGGATAAAATTACCGAACTCAAACGGGCCAAACGGCTGGCGCTTTCATTACTGCTGATTGCCGCAGCGGTCTTTGCTACCACCCTCTTTCTGCAACCTAATTTCTGGGTAAGCGGAGTGAAAGCGATTGCCGAAGCGGCGATGGTCGGCGCCCTGGCGGACTGGTTTGCGGTGGTGGCGCTGTTTCGTCGGGTACCCATTCCGTTCATCTCGCGTCACACGGCGATCATTCCGCGCAACAAAGACCGGATTGGCGACAATCTCGGCCAGTTCGTGCAGGAAAAATTCCTTGATACCCAATCGCTGGTAGAGCTGATTCATCGCCACCAGCCCGCGCAGATGATTGGCGCCTGGTTCAGCCAGCCGGATAACGCCCGCCGCGTGGGCCAGCATCTGCTTCAGGTGATGAGCGGGTTTATGGAACTGGCCGACGATACGCGGATCAAAAACTTGCTCAAGCGGGCCGTTCATCGCGCCATCGATAAGGTGGATTTAACCCAGACCAGCGCCTCGATGCTGGAGAGCATGACCAAAAACCAGCGCCACCAGGTCCTGCTTGATGCATTGATCGGCCAGATGATGCAACTGCTGCAAAAAGAGAGTAGCCGCGAGTTCATCGCCACTCAGGTTGTGCGCTGGCTGAAGACCGAACACCCCCGTAAGGCCAAAATCCTTCCCACCGAATGGCTCGGCGAGCAAAGTGCCGAGATGGTGACCCGCGCGGTAAACACCCTGCTGGATGATGTCACCCATGATAGCGCGCACCAGATCCGTCGCGCCTTTGACCGCGCCGCGCTGAAGCTTATCGACAACCTGAAACACGACCCGGAGATGGCGGCCCGCGCCGACAACATCAAGCAGTATCTGAAAGAAGACGAGGCCTTTAACCGCTATCTGGGGGAGATGTGGGGCGATCTGCGGGCATGGATTAAAACCGACATGCAGTCCGACGATTCCCGCATCAGGCTGCGTATCACCGAAGCGGGCCTGTGGTTTGGTGAAACCCTGCTGGCGGATAACGCCCTGCGCACCTCGCTGAACGAGCACCTGGAGCAGGCGGCGCACAGCGTCGCGCCTGATTTCGCCCGCTTCCTGACCCGCCACATCAGCGATACGGTAAAAAGCTGGGATGCACGGGATATGTCACATCAGGTTGAGCTGAATATCGGTAAAGACCTGCAGTTTATCCGCATTAATGGCACCCTGGTCGGCGGTAGTATTGGTCTGGTGCTTTATCTGCTGTCGCAGATCCCTTCGCTACTCGCGCTCTCAGGTGGATAAAAAACAGCCTATTATCCTCGACATAAAAATTGTCTGCCAGCACACTGGATCTGTTTTTAAGCCCTAAAAGGAGTCGGTTATGCCATGGAAGTCTGCTTTTTTCGCTCGCTACGGCGGGGCCTTTATTTTCCCGATGGCGCTGGTGTTGTATGACTTTGCCGCCTATCTGACTACCGATATGATCCAGCCGGGGATCATTCAGGTGGTGCGCGACTTTGACGGTGACGTCAGCCTGGCCCCGCTCTCGGTGAGCCTGTATATGGCGGGCGGCATGGCGCTGCAATGGCTGCTCGGGCCACTCTCGGACAGAATTGGCCGCCGCCCGGTTCTCCTGACCGGCGCGCTGGTTTTTACCCTGGCCTGCATCGCCACCCTGTTCACCACCAGCTTTGAGCAATTCCTGGTGGCGCGCTTTGTCCAGGGCACCAGCATCTGTTTTATCTCCACCGTGGGTTACGTCACCATTCAGGAAGCCTTTGAGCCGACGAAAGCGATCAAACTAATGTCGATGATCACCTCGGTCGTCCTGCTCGCCCCGGTTATAGGCCCCCTGAGCGGCGCAGCCTTAATGCACTTCGTGCACTGGAAGGTGATCTTCGGTGTGATCGCCGCGTTCGGTTTTATCGCCTGGCTTAGCCTTGTATTGGCAATGCCAGAAACCGTCAAAAAGCAGAACGCGCCCCTGCGGGCGAAAGCGGTGGCGCAGGACTTTTACGCCGTGTTTCGTAACCGCGTATTCCTCAATGGCGCGGCCACGCTTGCACTCTATTACATCCCGCTGATGACCTGGGTCGCCGTCTCGCCGGTTATCCTCATTGATACAGGCGGCATGACCACGGCAGAGTTTGCCTGGGCGCAGATCCCGGTTTTTGGCGCGCTGATCGCGGCCAATATTGTCATGATGCGTTTTGTCGAGGATCCCACCGATCCGCGTTATATTCGCCGTTCGATACCGTTCCAGCTTGCCGGGCTGGTGATGCTGATTGCCGGAAACCTGCTCTTTCCGCACCTCTGGCTGTGGTCGGTGGCAGGCACCAGTCTTTATGCTTTTGGCATCGGGCTGATTTTTTCCACGCTTTACCGCTTCACCCTTTTTTCCAACGATCTGCCAAAAGGCACCGTCTCCGCCTCCCTTAACATTGTGGTGCTGAGCACCGTTGCCCTCGCCATCGAGGGGGCACGCTGGTTGTGGTTTTCTGCCGGCGGGCGGATCCCGTTCCATATGCTGGCGCTGGTAGCAGGCGGGCTGGCGGTCATGTGCCTGTTAAGCCTGATACGCCGGGTGAAGCAATACGAAAACGCCGCTGACGGCCCGTCATCTCTGCCTGCTGATCACTAATCCCCCGCCACGGCACTGCCGCAGTGAGCGCAGTGGGTGAGGACGTTGGGCGGGTGGCGCTGTCGTCGCCTGCTCCCCCATCTCTGCTATGATGCCCTTTTCTTTTTTAAGGCATTCTCATGAGCAAAATTGATCTCAGCCAAGGCGAACGCGATCTGCTACGCGAAAAACTTAAGCACTACTGCACCGAACATTTCGACCTCGAACTGGAGCAATTCGACGCCGAGTTTTTCGTGGATTTCGTTATCGAGAATCTTGGCCCGGTACTGTTTAACGCCGGGATCGACGAAGCGATCCGCACCCACATGGCCTACAGCGAACATATTCAGGAAGAGATGGATCTGAAGAAAATCTATTGATCCTCAATCACGAATCGCGTCGCCTCGAAGCGGTTCAGGATCAGGTGCACCAGGAAGACCATCGTCAGCGTGCCCAGTAAAGCGACCGTGACCGAGACAATACGGTAGAGATCGCTGAACACCAGATCCGTGTCGGGGTGCAGATTCTGCCCAAACATAATGCCGATGGTCGTGACGCTGGCAAACCCCACGCCAGCACCAACCTTTTCCATCACGTGCAGCCGCGCGCTGAACGCCAGCCCAAGGCCTATCAGCGGCATCATCAGCAACATATGGCTACTGTGGTTATAGAGCACCAGTTGCACCAGCAGAATATAGAGACAGGCGAGCATCACCCCCACCACGCGCCAGATGGAACTCATTACCGCCCCGCGATAATGCATCGGGAAGAGGATCAGCACCCCCGCCATGAGTGCCGACAAGGAGTCGCTGAGATCGCTGAGCTGGAAGACCACGAAGATCATCGTCGCCACCGTGCCGGAAAGCAGCGATTCATGGCGCACCCGGGCATCGCTTTTCTCGATCCTCGGAGGGGGATTACGCGGGGCCACATCCGGGATCAGGTAGTTCATCAGCGCACTGAGCATCACCGCCATCACGCTGGCTTCAATATTAGAGAAAATCAGCGTATGCCAGTCGCTGGTCGGGTAGCTCATAAAGTTGAGCATCGTGCTCTGGCACACCACCCCGGCAGAGCCGAACAGAAACAGCGGCCCTTTGCTCATAAAGCGAAAGCGCATCACGTAGAGACCGAACACCACCAGCGTCATTATCACTGGCCACTTCGCCAGGAAGCCAATGATCAGCACCATCTCTACGCAGTTGATCACCGCGCTAAAGATGAACTGCTTCGCTACGTGGCGGTTAAACACCGGCACCAGCGAAAGCAGCATGACCGGATAGACGACGTAGAACACGCCATAGCTGGTGTTGTAGAAACTTGAAATGCTCAGCGCAATCATCCCGGCGAACACGATACGCAGGGTCTGGCGAAAATCATTCGCCGTGTAGACGATGTTGCCGTGCGGCGTGAAAACCCGCGCCAGGGTATTAATAGACATAGTGCAACCAGCTCACCAGATGGATTTGCAGCCCGGAGAAGAAGCGGGCAAAAACGCCTTCGCTGTTATAAAGCTGCACGGTCGCACGCGCGCCGGTTGGCAGGTTGTCGGGCAGCGGGTCATTAAGCGCGACGTGAATACGCATGCGCTGGGCATCACGCACCCAGCGGTTGGAGGTTTCCGGTTCAGACAACGAGCCGTTTACCGCCTGCTGGCCTGCCAGTATGCCAGCATCGCTGCTGGTCACATGGGCGCGGAATACCTGCCCCGGCAGGGCATCAAATACCACCGCCGCATCGGTCCCCGGATGGGTATGACGCAAGCTCTTCTCGCGGAAATCGGCCACGATATCGGCATCGTCATGCACCAGCGCCAGTGCGGCACTGCCTGCGGCAGCATAAAAGCCGGGGCTGAGTTGCAGGTTGCTGACCTTGCCATCCATCTCTGCACGGACCTTCGTCCAGCCGAGGTTCAGCTGTGCCTGTTCGAGGCTGTTCTGGTATTTCTGCAGCGTCACATTGCGACTATCGTCCCGCTCGCCACGCTCAATAGCCAGCGCGTGGATGCTGGCATTCAGGTTGTTAACCGACTGCACGCTGCTCTGCCAGGTGGTACGCACTTTATCGAGATCGGACTGAGAGACGTTCTGCATGGTGCCTAAACGCTGGTAGCGGTCATAGGTCACTTTGTCGTTCTGCGCGGTAAGCTGCGCTGTTTTCAGGTTCGCCTGGGCCGCCGCAATCTGTGCATCCAGTTGCTGGTTGGTCAGTCTGGCCTGCGCCAGCGCAATTTTTGCGGCTTCGACCTGATTAATAAACGGCGTCGCATCCAGCTCGAACAGCAGGTCTCCCTTTTTCACCAGGCTATTATTTTGCACGTGTACCTGGGCGACATAGCCCGCCACGCGCGAGGAAACCGGCGTCACCACGCGCATTACCGTAGAGTCCGGCGTCAGCGGGATCCAGATATCAGCAACGATAAAATAGACAAACATCAGCAGGAAAGAGGCAATACTGACCCTTACCCAGCGGGCAAATTTTTGTTCTGGCGTCATCATGATTTATTGAGTCTTGTTATCTTCATTACGCATTACGCGTAAATTGCAGGCGATTTGATTCAGGGTGGCGCTGAGGATCTCAAGATTCTCAGCCGGAATGTTTTGTGCTGCCCGTTGCTGGCAGGCCTCAATCACGCAGGTAATCTTTTCCAGCATGAGCGTACCCGCAGTCGTCAGAGTGAGGAGGCGGATGCGCTTGTCGTACGGCGATATCGTACGGGCAATCAACCCCTGAGTCTCAAGATGCGAGAGGGTGCGCATCAGCGGCGGCAGTTCGATGCCCTGCACTTCCGCCAGTTCGCTGACCGAGACATTGTTCCCTAACTGACGAAGCTGCATCAGCACCGTCCAGCCGGACTGCGTCAGCCCGGTATCTGCCAGCGCGTGATCGATAGTCGCACGCCACTGGCGCACAATCATCGCCATACGCATGCCTAACGGTCGGCGGGCAAAGCGTTCATCTTCAGTCACGGGAGGCTCCTCATTTAACGCTGAGGAGGATAATAGTTACCAGGGTAACTATCAAGAAACCAGGGGGAGAAACAGCATGGAATGCGAAAGGCCACATAAACGTGGCCTTGCTTATTTCTTGTTCAGGTCGCGCAGCATGGCGTCACGCAGAATAGCATTCAGGCGGGTCTGATAGCCTTTACCGGGCCGCTTCAGCCATTCCATAACATCAGCATCAATTCTGACGGAGGCCTGTGTTTTTAGCGGGCGATAAAATTTGCCGCGTGCTGCTTCAACCCACTGCGCATCGTCTGTCGGAGGAATATCACTATAATCAATGACATCATCTGCTTTATTCGATAGCGTCTTCAGTTCAGCCTGATGCTCAGCACTCAGAACAAGCGTGTCGCCACGTTTATGTTTAACCATGCTTATATCGATTTCTCTCCTTACGATCAGCCTTGTCCGAGTGCCATTCAAACTCCATTGGCATAGTGCCCCCTCCCCCACATCTCCCTTTGCCACCCAGCCCGTTCGACGATCGTCGGAATGCCCTCCTGCTCCCAGAAACGCAGCGAGAGATGGCCGCTGCTCATGCCGCCACGACTGAAGCGGGCAATATAGATGGCATCACCGTCCAGTCGGGTGGTATTGGTATGTGCCAGCACCAGATTATGCAGCAGGGCTGTCAGCTCTGTTTGGGTATCGGGTAATGGAATGCGCGACGTGGATTTACGCAGCTCTCTCCACAGCCAGGGGTCACCGCGTAGCCCCCAACTCTCTTTTTCCGGCACCAGCAGATCGCCGATAGTGGCCCAACTGTCTTCAAGCGCAATAGACGATTTTTGTTTCTCAAGCGCCAGTAGCGCAGGCAAAAAGGTTTCGCGCCAGTAGTCGGTATTCACCCACCAGTGCGGCGGGATAGAAACATGAGGTGTATAGGGCGTTGAAAGCGGCGTGCCCGTCAGCGCTAAAAAGGCCGCGCTAAACCGTTCTGCCGCAGGCGCATCAGGGCTAACGCACTCTTCATCGCAACAGAGCGTCAGCAGATTATCCATTAACAGCAGGTCAGGGTAAGCCAGCGTGTCTGGCAGTCGCTGGGCGAAAATTTTGCGCATCAGTTGGCCGAGCGTGCGGCCTCCTGGAAAGAGAGCGAATTCCAGCTCCGGGCGCTGTTTATGCTGCTTTCGCGCGATGTCACACGCCGTCTGAAGAGTATCTTTGGTCTTACGTTGTGTATCTGCGCCACACTGCAGTAAACGGCCCAGGATGTGCAGATCTGCACCGTGCCAGGCTGCCTGATGCAGCACGGTATACCCTTTGCCCGGTGACGCATGGTTAATCAGTGTCGGAAACTGTTCGAGGAGGGTGAATACCGCCTCCCACTCTCCGTGAAAAGCCTGGTGAGAAAGCTGCGCCGAAGCGAGCGCCAGTGCATCATCCATACTGCCTCCGTTGTCCATCATTACGACCATTACTGGCGATTTTATCCCCACTGTTTGTAAAAGGGACAGCGATCCTCTACGAGATATTTATCCGTTCGGCCTGCAGATGCCTGCTGCATGAATCTAAGTCAAGATACCCCTTCCACCAGTTGATCTCGCAACCACTGATGCGCGGGGTCACGGTGCTGACGCTCATGCCAGAGCATCAGCATATCAAAGCCCGGCAGGGCAATCGGCGGGGCAATGACCTGTAATGTGGTGATATTTTTCACCAGCCGTTCCGGCAATACGGCCACCAGGTCGCTGTTTGCCAGCGCATCCAGCATAAACAGAAAGTGCGGCACGGAGAGCACCACCTTTCGCTTCAGCCCCCGCTTTGCCAGAACCTCATCGCTCATCGCGTGAAAACCCCCACCCTCCGGGGAGACAATAACATGCTCCAGCTTGCAAAATTGTGCCAGCGTCAGGGGGCGGGTTAAGGCCGGATGATTCAGCCTGCCCGCCAGCACATAGCGTTCGGTGAATAACAGCCGTTGATGTAAAGAGGGGGGCGATCCTTCACGAAGATGGAAGATCAGGTCGACATCCCCCTGCTCCGCCTGGCGTAAAATCCGGGAAGGATTGAGTTCGAGTATAGCCAGCCTTGTTCCCGGTGCCGCCGAGCGCAGGCGGTTCAGAATCGGCAGCACCACGGCGGTTTCGGTGTAATCGGTCGCCGCGATACGCCATGTATTGTCGGCAAGCATTGGTTCAAACGTGCTGCTCGTCGACACCGCGCTTTCAAGTGCTTCCAGCGCCTGGCGCAGCGGTTCGCGCAGTTCGATCGCCCGCGCGGTAGGGAGCATGCCACGCGGACCCGGTAGCAGCAGCGGATCGCCGAACACCTCGCGCAGGCGAGCAAGCTGCACGCTGACTGAAGGTTGCGACAGATTGAGCCGCTGCGCTGCACGCGTCACATTAAGCTCGCTTAGCAGCACATCCAGGGTTGCCAGCAGGTTTAAATCAATCTGTCTGAAATTAACCATGACTATACCTACGATACATGCAATTCATTTCTACTATACCGAAGAATTCCCTACCGTGGAGTGACTTTCCTGACACGAGTAAGACGATGAATATTTTAATTGTTGCTGCATACCCTGAAGCGCACTCCCTGAACGGGGCGCTTAACCACTTTGCCGTCGGGCATTTGCAACAGGCGGGCCATCAGGTCCAGGTATCCTCTCTGTATGCCATGAAATGGAAGTCACAACTGGATGCCGACGACAGCCTGGTCCCCCCCGTTGGCGAGTTTTACCACCCTTCACTGGATTCAAAACATGCGTTTGAACAGGGGCTTCAGCGGGAGGATATCGCGCAGGAGCAGGAAAAACTCCGCTGGGCAGATGCCGTTATTTTCCAGTTCCCGCTCTGGTGGTTCTCCATGCCCGCCATCATGAAAGGCTGGTTTGACCGGGTTTACGCCTACGGATTTGCCTACGGTGTCGGTGAACATAGCGAGACCCACTGGGGCGATCGTTACGGCGAAGGAACCCTCGCAGGGAAACGGGCGATGCTGTTAGTCACAACCGGTGGCTGGGCGTCGCACTACAGCCTGCGCGGCATCAATGGTCCTATCGATGACATCCTGTTTCCCATCCAGCACGGCATGTTATTTTACCCCGGCTTTACCGTGCTTCCGCCGATGGTGATTTACCACACCAGCAAAATGAACGAGCAAAAATTTGCCGCTTACTGCGAGGAGCTTGCCGGGCGCCTGGACAACCTGTGGCAGACGGAGCCGGTGCCCTTCCGCCAGCAAAACGCAGGTGATTACACGATCCCGGCGCTGACCCTGCGCCCCGACATTGCCCCAGGGAAGACGGGCTTTGGCGTGCATGTGAAGTGAGGCAGGAGAGGAGGTAGACGTCGATAAGGCAAAATGGCCACTCCACTTACCAAAAACGGGAAAAAGTAAGCAGAGTGGCCGGCGGGCAATGCAAAACCTATTTCGGTTCTTTTACCTGCGTCACCAATGAAGGAAGGTCCCAGGTGCCGCCTGCACGGATGGCGCGACACATGCCGGTCGTGGACTGGCTGCTCTGGACAAAGGTTTTGCCCTCCCACACCCACTCAGATGAGGACCAGCAATCGCCAATACCGCGGCCACGCTGGCCCTGAGAAATCATGCCATCACTGTAGTCGGAGGCGGAGTCGGTTATCAGTACCGGCGTGCCCTGCATTTTGCTGTCAGTGACCCAGAAGCCATAACCTTCGTTATATGCCGCGCGCCAGCACAGCGTCGAAATCAGGACCTGGGTATCATTTAACGGTGTCAGAGTGATGTCGCTATCGCCCTCATCTGCATATTCATTCGGGGTTTGCAGACGATCGCACCCGCTGTCGTTGCTCAGCGTGGCGAGGAGCTTAGGTGTCAGTGACGCCACTTCCGCTTCAGTCAGCGTCCGTTCCGGTGTCGCACTCACTTTTACCGCCTGGATAACCGGTGCCGCTACCGGGGCGGTCACACTGCTTTCAGGCTTGTCGCCTTTTTTGATTAATGCGCCGGGGGTGCCAACACGCCCCTGCACATCGTCCATTTTCAGCATCACCGCGGTGGCGCCGTCACCGGAGAGAATAAAGGGTTGCGCTCCGCCTTTAAATTCCACCTTTCCGCTGAGTTTTGCCGCATTAATCAGCGCGGTGGCTTGCGCATCCGAGAGACGCCAGGTGTCACTGTCCTGAGCCTCCACGCCACCCAACGTTTTTCCATCAATCCACAAGGTTAACGCAGGCTGCGCAACGGTTTCGTCAGCATCCATTTCCGCCAGCACCACGTCCACCGTTACGGGCGTATCAGCACCCGCTTTGCGCGTCAGCAGCACGGAGCCCACGGAGCCATCGGCCACTTCCTCTTCCTTGCTGTAACCCGCCGCACGGCAGGTCAAGGTGTTGTCGCACACCACTTCCCAGTCTTTATGGTTGAATGAGATGCCGTTGTTGTCCGCCAGGACAGGCGTACTGAGCGTCGCCATCATCACAAATGCGGCTTTATAACTGTTATTCATGCCGTTTCTCCGTAATCAGAATCGCGGACAGTGTGAAGAAATTCAGGCGTTCGGAGAAGTGAATTTTTGCTATCAGGCAGAGGAAAAAAGATTGATTTTTGCCCCCGCCATGGCGGCAGGGGCATTGATGAGATAAATCAGTCGAGATTCAGCTCTTCATAACTCTTCACCACGCGGGAAACAATCCCGTAATCAATGGCTTCCTGCGGGTTCATCCAGTAGTTGCGGTCCGTATCGTGCTTCACTTTTTCCACCGTCTGACCGGTAGCATCAGCGATAAGACGGTTCACACGATCCAGCATGCGAATGATCTCTTTGGCTTCAATTTCAATGTCGCTTGCCTGACCACGCACGCCGCCCAGCGGCTGATGAATCATAAAGCGGGTGTTCGGCAGCGCATAACGGTGCTCTTTTTTCGCTGCGAGGAAAATGGTAATGCCGGCGCTGGCAACCCAGCCAGTGCCAATCACGTGCACTTCCGGCTTGATGAATTTGATGATGTCGTGGATGGTATCCGCCGCTTCAACATGCCCCCCCTGGCTGTTGATGTAGATCTTAATCGGCGCATCGCTAATGCCCTGCAACAGCAGCAGTTGGGTGACCACTTTTTCGGTCAGCGTCTGGTTGATTTCACCGGAAATAATGATCGAGCGCGAATCCAGCAGCTTCTGCTGCATCAGTTGCGTCACATTGCCGCCTTCGCTCTCTTTTTTCTCGTCGTCCTTACCGCCCATAAAATGCATGTTGTGTCCCCCGTAATGGTGATGGCATTAAGCATAGTCTACGCCAGAAAAGGCGGAAATTAACAAGATGTTATCTCCGCCCTTTGGGGGGATCAATAACCAAGGTCGCTGCGCTTCAAACCTAAGTCTTTCAATTGTTCATCACTTAACCTGTGCAGCACTTTTCGGGTATGGTGCCGTTGCCATTTTTTTACCAGCCAGTTCCAGGTATGGGTAAACAGCAAAAACGGTCGTTTTGACTGGTTTTCATGGAATTCCATCGCGTCTCTCCTCACTCTCGCAGAGCCTTATTTTCGCCGGAATTCGCTAAAACAATACAGATTCAGAAATCACTTTTCTTTAACATACAGATCCGCTAAAACGTTATCTGAAAGGCAAGATCAGGGCGATTCTGTACTGGTTTTGAAATCTGTATGGTGGGTATTGGGGATACAGCATGACGCGTTATGAGAATCTGGCGACGCTTTTGGCCGAGCGTATTGAACAAGGGCTGTATCGCCACGGTGAGAAGCTTCCCTCGGTGCGCAATCTCAGCCAGGAGCATGGCGTGAGCATCAGCACCGTGCAACAGGCCTATCAGGTACTGGAAAACCTTCAGCTTATTCGCCCCCAACCGCGTTCCGGCTATTTTGTTGCCCCACGCAAAGCGCAGCCGCCCGTGCCCGCCATGTCGCGCCCGGTGCAGCGCCCGGTAGAAGTGACCCAGTGGGACGAAGTGCTGACGCTGCTGGATGCCCGTAGCGATCGTGAGATCGTGAACTTTGGCGGCGGGTCGCCGGATGTCACCCAACCGACTTTAAAACCCCTCTGGCGCGAGATGAGCCGCCTGGCGCAACATCATGTTCACGACGTGCTGAGCTACGACCCGCTGGCCGGGCAACGCGAGCTGCGAACCCAAATTTCCCGTCTGATGCTCGACAGCGGATCGTCAGTCGAACCCGACGACATTGTGATTACCAATGGTTGCCATGGCGCGCTGGCCCTGGCGCTACTGGCGGTCTGTAAACCGGGCGATATTGTCGCCGTCGAATCGCCGTCATTTTACGGCACCATGCAGTTGCTACGCGGGTTCGATATTAAAGCCATTGAGATCCCAACCGATCCGGAAACCGGGATCAGTGTTGAAGCGCTGGAAATGGCGCTGGAACAGTGGCCAATCAAGGGGGTGATCCTGGTCCCCAACTGTAATAACCCGCTGGGTTTTATCATGCCAGAAGCGCGCAAGAAGGCGGTGCTGGCCCTCGCCCAGCGTCACGATATTGTGATTTTTGAAGATGATATCTATGGCGAACTAGCGACGGAATACCCTCGTCCGCGCACCATTAAATCTTTCGACATTGATGGCCGGGTGCTGCTGTGCAGCTCATTTACCAAATCAGTCGCTCCGGGTCTGCGGGTTGGCTGGATCATTCCAGGGCGCTATCGTGACCGCGTACTGCATATGAAATATGCCGCCATCGGCACCAACGTTCCCTCCACGCAGTTGGCCATGGCGGCCTTTATCCGCGATGGTCATTATCACCGCCATGTCAGGCGCATGCGCCAGATTTATCAGCAGCATCTGGAAACTTACACCTGTTGGGTGCGCCAGTATTTTCCTTGTGAGATCTGCGTTACGCGCCCACAGGGGGGCTTTATGTTATGGATAGAACTGCCGGAGACGGTAGATATGCTTTGTGTGTCGCGCCAGCTATGCCGCCTGAAACTGCAAATTGCCCCCGGCTCGCTGTTTTCCGCGTCCGGTAAGTACCGGAACTGCCTGCGAATTAATTGCGCGATGCCGCTGAGCGATAAAAACCGGGAGTCGATTCAAAAGGTTGGCGAAGCGGTGCATATTGCCATGGAGGAAGGGTGAGGTGTGAGGGAGAAAACATGCCCGGCACACCGCCGGGCATCTCTATCAGAACGAATAAGACACACTACCTACAATGCTGCGCTCAGCGCCAAAGTAGCAATAAGACAACGAGTTACAGGCTGCTACATAGCTCTTATCGGTCACATTATTCACGTTAACCTGCGCACTCAGCCCTTTCAGACCCACATTGCTCAGGTCGTAGCCCACCACCATATCCATCAGCGTATAAGACGGCAGCGTATGGGTGTTCTGACGATCGGAAGTAATGCCGTTCACATAGCGCACGCCGGAGCCCACGGTCAGACCGTTCAGCGGACCGCTCTTCACATCGTAGCTCAGCCAGGCGCTGGCCTGATTACGCGGGGCATAGACGGCACGCTTGCCCTGCTCTTCCGGGCTGCTCTTTTTGTAGCGAATATCGGTATAGGTATAAGCCGCCTGCAGACGGACGTTCTCCGTCAATTGACCCACGGCTTCCAGTTCCACACCCTCAGACTCAATTTCGCCAATCGAGCGGTACGGGTCGGTCGGCTCTTCTTTGGTGGCAATATTTTCCTGATTGATGCGGAACACGGACGCGCTGTACATCGCCTGCATGCCTTCCGGCTCATACTTCAGTCCGGCTTCCCACTGCTTGCCCTTCATCGGCTGGAGGATTTTGCCGTACTCATCGGTAAAACTGGTTGGCGTGAAGGCGGTGGAGTAGCTCACATACGGGGCAATCCCATTGTCGAACAGGTACAGCAGTGCCGCACGGCTGCTGAAGTGGCCTTTGTCCAGCGTGTCGCTGGTGTCGTTCAGCTTGTTGACGTTGGTGACTTTCACCTGGTCATGGCGACCGCCGAGGGTTAAGCGCCAGTTGTCGAGTGACATCTGATCCTGCACATAGATACCGGTCTGCTCCAGCTTGTGCTTCTCGCGGCTGTACATGGTGATGTAGTCCGGGTCAGCTCCGTAGACAGGATGGAAGGCATCAATCGCCGGGAAGCCGCCGTAGTAACCGGTGGTGTTGTTGCTGCGACGTTGGTAATCCACGCCCAGCAACACACGGTGGTTCACAATCCCGGTTTCGATGTTGCCGTCGATCTGGTTGTCAAGGGTCAGCGCATTCATCTTCTCATCGGAAACGGAGTAGCCGCGGTTCAGCTCAGTGTCGTTCAACCAGCCCGCCGCATACACCTGATTCAGGTTCACTTTGGTCTGCAGATAGCGCAGCTTCTGACGCACCGACCAGCCGCTTTCAAAGGCGTGCTCAAAGTTGTAGCCCACCATGTTTTCACGGCGATCGTAGTTGTCGTAATCGTCTTCGCCTTCGAAGAAGGTGTTAGAGATTTTTTTACCCGCGTGCGGGACCACGGTGCCTTCATATGGCAGGCCGGAGTGGCTGCCGCCCTCTGGATCACGATGCAGATAGGCCATCACATCGAGGCGCGTCCTGTCGGTAATGCGCCAGGTGAGGCTCGGCATGATCGCATAACGTTCTTCTTTAAGATGGTCAAACTGGGAGTCCGCATAGCGGGTCATCCCGCTCAGGCGCACCGCAACACGATCATCATCATCGACCGGGCCGGTCACATCAAACGCGGCACCGCGCTGGTTATTGTTGCCAGCAAACAGTTTGACCTGACCGCCTGGGTCAAAAGACGGTTTGCGCGAGTTCAGCGCCACAATGCCGCCGGGAGATGAGCGACCGTACAGCACCGAGGCCGGGCCACGCACCACTTCCACGCTGTCGAGGAACCAGGGGTCAACCACCAGCGAACTGTGCGAGTTGGTGTCGCCCATCATTTTCAGGCCGTCAAGATAGATGTTATCCAGGCTGCCATCGGAGAAACCACGCATCACAATGTAATCAAAGCGGTTAGATGCGCCAATCTGGTTAGCATAAACACCCGGCGTGTAGGTCACGGCCTGGCGGACGCTGGTCGCGCCCTGCTCTTCAAACTGCTGGCGCGTCACGATGGAAACAGACTGCGGCGTTTCGATATCCGGCGTTTCCAGCTTGGTTGCGCCACTCTGCATTTGCGAGGTCACCACCAGCGTGTCGTTTTTTGGCGAAGCGGTTGAGGTCTCCTCAGCGTAAGCCATCAGGCTCATTCCCCCGGTCACACAACCTATCATCAGCGCCAGCCGCGTTTTTGCGAACATGTAAATCTCCAGAAGCCGTTATTATTGTAAATAAGAATTATTACCCTTTTGAACGCGGCAATAGCTATGCGCAATGCCAGGACGCGTATGCGTGATGCCAAAGTGCATCACAACAGGGGAACTTTGGTCTACAAGGCGGGTAAAAGCGGCGAAATACCCGATAAAATGCCGGGTTAACTGGCCTGCCGGACATCGCTGGGGGCCATGCCGTAACGGCGGCGAAATGCCGTGGAGAAGTTGGTCGCGTGCTGATAACCCGACATCCAGGCCGCCTGCTGCACGCTGTAACCCTGCGCGAGATAGCGCCGCGCCTGCTCAAGCCGACAATCGCGTAGGTAATCAAACACCGAATGGCCATAGGCCTGGCGGAACTTCACCCGCAGACTGCTACTGCTCATCGCCGCCAGTTGGGCAAGTTCGGTGAGGGTGTACTCTTTTTCGGGCTGCTGTTCCAGCATACGACGCACCGTCTCCAGCCGACGATGTTCGCTGACGGGAGAAGTATGGCGGGCGACGTGGTTTTCCAGACGGTGCGCAAGGCCGTGGCCCAGCAGTTGCAGCATCACGCCCTCGATCATCAACTGCCGCGACAGCCCAGGCACGCCAGACTGCTGAGTATGCTGTAAACCTGACAGCAAAAAGCCTGGCACCTGCCACAAAAACGTGGGCGCGCCACCGCTTTCCCACTGTTGCAACAGCGCCGTCAGAAGCGGGGACTGCCAGCAATTTTGCGGATCTACCCCCAGGGAGAACGTACGCAAATGGTGGTCAGCGAGATGGCTGGCGTTCATCACTTGTTGCTCGCCAAGCCGGGAGGTAAACGCCATACCGGAACGCACCACAAACTCCTGCCCGCCCACGCGCAGCATCACGCTACCTTCGAGCACCACCAGCATATAGAGCGGGCAGCTGTGCAGTGATGTGGTCTCATAAGGTTGCAGGACGCGAATGTCTGAGCAGGTCAGATTAAGGCCAGAAGAGAGCGCGATCTCCTCCACCTCGCCCTGAATGACAATGTGTTTTTCTTTGCTGACATCACGGGTCAGGGGCAGCGAAGGGAAGCGATAATCGATGCCGTAGCGTTCGCCAAACACAATAAAGTCTTCTACGGAAAAGTGTTTTTTTTGCATAGCGGGCAACCGTGACGATCCTGTTCTGCGTCCCGGCAGGAACGCACTGTAACGCGCGTTACACCTTACCATTGGCGCGAAAGCGCGGCAATAATATTGAGAACTATTCTCACCTCCAAAAACAACGCGATCGTTCCCCTCGCCACGTTGGCGGGCGCGATCCAATCATGTTAGGTTTTACAGCGGTAACATCGCGCAATGGGAACAAAGTGAGCGGAATGCCCCTTTAAGCGGCATTTTCCCCTCACCCTAACCCTTGTATGTTTAAAGTCACTTCAGTTACCCGCCTTCAGGCGGGTACACTGTCACCGTGTTTGACCTGATGCCACAGCCCGTTAACCCTCCGGGTTTACAAGCCCGCGGGAGAGCTTATGGCGTGGCGTCAGTTTTCCTGTAAACCCGAACAGCTGCCAGGGCGGCATATGCCAGCCCGTATCTTACAAGGCCGGGAGACATGAACATGACGCAAGGCTCCACTGTTGGCGTTGATATCGCCAGAGACACTTTTGATGTGTTTATCAGCCCTGAAAATCGCTATTTCCATCTGGAAAATACCCCGGACGGACATCAGCAACTTATCGACAACCTCACCTCACTTAACGTCACACTCGTTGTGATGGAGGCCACCAGTCGTTACCACAACCTTCTCGCCGCCACGCTTGAACTTGCCGGTATTCCGGTCGCGGTGGTCAATCCCCGGCAGGTCAAAAACTTCGCCCGTGCACTGGGCACCCTCTTCAAAACAGACCCGAACGATGCCCGTGTCATCTGTGAATTTGGTCGTCGTATGGAGCCTGAAGTGCGGCCCGCCCCGGACGAACAGACGCAACGCCTGGCGATGATGGTGTCCCGTCGCCGACAGCTTGTGGACAACCGGACGATGGAGCAGAACCGCTACGGCACCTGCGATGACGTCTTTAT
>DFPL01000083.1 GCA_002377245.1 Enterobacteriaceae bacterium UBA3516 | reverse complement strand
CCGTAAGTCTGCCTCTCACTTGACCGCTCCAGCGGCTATTTTCCTGGCCTGTATCCCGTGTCGCCTGTGCGGTGGCGGTGAACCGCCCTTGCACGTTCACAGGTTCTGGCGCTACAGAAAAGCATGGAACATAAGGTGAACGGAATGACTATCAGAGCCGCTTCTTCCCCCTCTCCCTAACCCTCTCCCCGGTGGGGCGAGGGAACTGTCCGTGCTCGTATTATTTTGTGGGGATTCCTCAGCCCCCGAGGGGCGAGGGGGAAATAGCGCGCCCTGTTTTGCCCATGTGTACGCCCTTTCCCTACGCGGCACACTGCCGATGCCGCCCTCCGGCAATCGAAATTTTGCAGAGAAGGTCAGGTGTGGTAGGTCCGGCTGAACAATGCCACCGAAATAAAATGCCCCCTCACTCCCCCTCTGAATCCGGCGTAATCACCTTCACCGAACCATTCCGGCAGTGCGCCGCATAATCCACCGGCAGCGGCTTATCACTGATCAACACATCGAACGCCGACAGCGACCCAATGCTCGCAGGCGCGACCTCATCGAACAAGGCATGGCGGGCAAGCAAAATCTTACGTAGCCCGCGCTCCATCGCTTTCCGTTTTGTCGCTAAATCATCTGGATTAAACCAACTGACCCCAAAATGCTCATGCACCCCACTGGCGGAAATAAACACTTTCCTGGGGTTAAGGGAATCCAGTGCGGAAGGGTTATTGGAATCGTAAAACGCATCACTTTTAGCCCGATAGGTGCCGCCGCATAACACTGCCGTGGCATTGGGTTTTTCATTGAGCGCCACAAACACCCGATGCGAGTAACAAATGCCGGTAAAGGTAATGTCATCCGGGATCATGCTCACTACCAGCGGCATTTCCGGCCCGTTATCAAAAAAGACCAGATCGTTTTCACTGACCAGCCCGGCTGCCAGAATCGCGACAGGCAAATCATCCCGATGATGGGGATGTTTAACCGGTACAGGGGAAGGGGAAGAGGAGGCGGGTTTATTGACCATCACGATGTAGCCACCGAGCAGCGTGAGCGGCAGAGGTTCATCGTCCTGGCTCAGGTCGCGGCGAATCGTCATCACCGAGACTTCCAGCATGCGGGCAGCCTCTTTGAGGTGGATTCTGTCAGTCTTTTTAAGCAGCGCCATTAAGCGCCGGATGCGCTCTTTTTGCTTAGTTTCCATTCACTTCCCCGCCATTTAGCTTGCGTATGTTCCATTAGTAACATTTGTGTGGCTTCAGGAACATCACGTTGTTGCAATACTATACTGCCCAGGCACCATAATTAAAAGCACGGTCACACCCCTTTTTATTGTGATTAAATTCATTGATTTCAAACAGATGTGTTTTATTTTCCGACAAGGGGTGTGACAAGAAACACAATATGTGGTGATTAAATAAACATTAAAATGATCCTCTAATCGCGATCACAATCACAAATGATACTAAAGTAACATGATAATGTTATTTAAATATCATTGTTACGTGATTGTTTCTGAGAGGTAGTAAAAATGGATATCGCAGTGATCGGCTCAAACATGGTGGATCTCATCACCTATACCAACCAGATGCCGAAAGAAGGAGAAACGCTTGAGGCGCCGGCTTTCAAAATCGGTTGTGGCGGCAAAGGGGCTAACCAGGCGGTAGCCGCCGCCAAACTCAACTCCAAAGTGCTGATGCTGACCAAGGTGGGTGACGATATCTTTGCCGATAACACCATCCGTAACCTCGAATCCTGGGGCATCAATACGACCTATGTTGAAAAAGTCCCCTGCACCAGCAGCGGTGTGGCACCGATCTTTGTTAATGCTAACTCCAGCAACAGTATTCTGATTATTAAAGGCGCGAACAAATTCCTTTCGCCGGAAGATATCGATCGCGCGGCGGAAGATTTAAAAAAATGTCAGTTGATCGTTCTGCAACTGGAAGTGCAATTGGAGACGGTATATCACGCGATTGAGTTTGGTAAAAAACACGGTATTGAAGTGTTATTAAATCCGGCACCGGCATTACGTGAATTAGATATGTCATATGCCTGTAAATGTGATTTCTTTGTGCCAAACGAAACCGAGCTGGAAATACTTACCGGCATGCCTGTCGACAGTTACGATAATATTCGTGCCGCCGCGCGTAGCCTTCTCGACAAAGGGCTGAATAATATTATCGTCACTATGGGCGAAAAAGGCGCGTTATGGATGACCCGAGACCAGGAGGTGCATGTGCCTGCCTTCAAAGTTAACGCCATTGATACCAGTGGTGCCGGCGATGCCTTCATCGGCTGCTTCGCCCACTATTACGTCCAGAGCGGCAACGTTGAAGCCGCCATGAAAAAAGCCGTCCTTTTTGCCGCCTTTAGCGTCACGGGAAAGGGCACCCAATCATCTTATCCGAGCATTGAACAATTTAGTGAATATCTGTCCTTAAACGAATAACAATCACCCTGCAAAGTAAAAGGTAGCACTATGAACAATAAAAACATCATTCAGATGCCCGATGGGTATCTGAATAAGACCCCTCTGTTCCAGTTTATTTTGTTATCCTGTTTATTCCCGCTGTGGGGATGCGCAGCAGCTTTAAATGATATTCTGATTACGCAGTTTAAAAGTGTATTTTCACTCAGCAACTTTGCCTCTGCATTAGTGCAGAGTGCATTCTATGGCGGCTATTTCTTAATTGCGATTCCGGCCTCGCTGGTGATTAAAAAAACCAGTTATAAAGTGGCGATACTCACCGGTCTGACGCTGTATATCGTCGGCTGTACGCTCTTTTTCCCGGCATCGCATATGGCGACTTACACCATGTTCCTTGCCGCCATATTTGCCATCGCGATTGGCCTGAGCTTCCTGGAGACGGCTGCCAATACTTACAGCTCAATGATCGGTCCGAAGGCGCATGCCACCCTGCGTTTAAACATCAGTCAGACGTTTTACCCGATTGGCGCGGTCGCGGGCATTCTGTTGGGCAAATACCTGGTCTTCTCCGAAGGGGAAAGTCTGGAAAAACAGATGGCCGGGATGAACGCTGAGCAGATCCACAACTTCAAAGTGCTGATGCTGGAAAATACGCTGGAACCCTATAAGTACATGATCATGGTACTGGTGGTGGTGATGGTCCTGTTCCTGCTGACCCGCTTCCCGACCTGCAAAGTGGCGCAGACGGTGAACCATAAACGCCCGACGGCAATGGATACGCTGCGTTACCTGGCAAGCAACGGGCGTTTTCGTCGCGGCATCGTGGCGCAGTTCCTGTACGTTGGCATGCAGGTTGCCGTCTGGTCGTTCACCATTCGTCTGGCCCTGGAACTGGGTGACATCAACGAACGCGATGCTTCCAACTTCATGGTCTACAGCTTTGTCTGTTTCTTCATCGGCAAATTTATCGCCAATATTTTGATGACGCGCTTTAATCCGGAGAAAGTGTTGATCTTATACTCCGTCATCGGTGCGCTGTTCCTGGCGTATGTGTCGCTGGCCCCGAGCTTTAGCGCGGTCTATGTCGCGGTGCTGGTGAGCGTGCTGTTTGGACCCTGCTGGGCCACCATCTATGCGGGCACGCTGAATACCGTGGATAACGAACATACCGAAATGGCGGGCGCGGTGATTGTGATGGCGATTGTCGGTGCGGCGGTCGTTCCGGCAATCCAGGGCTATATGGCAGACATGTTCCACTCGCTGCAGCTCTCGTTCCTGGTCTCCATGCTGTGCTTTGTCTACGTCGGTTTCTATTTCTGGCGCGAAAGCAAAGTGCGTGATGATGTGACCGCAGCCACTGCTTCTTAAGGAGAAACATCATGACAACGCGTCTTCCCTTATGGCGTTCACTGTTTACTGAACAGCCGCGCATCCTGCTGGAAAACAGTGATTTCACGGTCACCGCCTTTCGCTATGCCAGCGGGGTGGAGGGGCTGAAAGTGCAGAACAGTCGTGGTCACCTCGTTATTCTGCCCTGGATGGGGCAGATGATTTGGGACGCCGAGTTTGATGGTCATGACCTGACGATGCGCAACATGTTCAGCCAGCCAAAACCCGCGACGGAAGTGGTGGCGACCTACGGCTGCTTTGCCTTTCATTCGGGCCTGCTGGCGAACGGCTGCCCTTCGCCGGAGGATACCCACCCGCTGCACGGTGAAATGGCCTGTGCGGCAATGGACGACGCCTGGCTGGAACTGGAGGAGGGTGCGCTGCGCATTACCGGGCGCTACGAATATGTGATGGGCTTTGGTCATCACTATCAGGCGCAGCCGGCGGTGGTTGTGCGTAAGGCGAGCGCGTTGTTTGATATCCAGATGGCGGTGACCAACCTGGCGTCGGTGGCGATGCCGTTGCAGTACATGTGCCATATGAACTATGCATACGTGCCGGACGCCACCTTCAGCCAGAACATCCCGGATGAGGCGTTGACACTGCGCGAGTCGGTGCCTGCACACGTAAAACCGACCGAGCAGTGGCTGGCATTCAATCAGCGGATATTACAGGGTGAAGCCTCGCTGAGGACGCTCAGTGAACCCGGTTTGTACGATCCAGAAATCGTCTTCTTTGCCGATAAGCTGGAGGGGTATACCGCTACGCCAGAATTTCGCATGGAAGCACCGGATGGCACTGCCTTCGTCACCCGCTTCTCAAGTGCCGAGCTGAATTACGTTACCCGCTGGATTCTGTACAACGGCGATCAGCAGGTGGCGGCCTTTGCGCTACCGGCAACCTGTCGCCCGGAAGGTTTTCTGGCCGCTCAGCGTAATGGTTCGTTAATTGAGTTAGCACCACGGCAGACCCGTTCGTTTACGGTCACCACCGGGATTGCTTAATTCCGTTTAGTTGCCCTGGGTTTTGCCCGGCGAATGTTACGTTTCTCACATCGTCGGGCAAAAAAAGTCCCCTTTTTTAACCCATCCGTAACCTTATTTCACCCTGCCAGCTCACCGTTTTGTGACATATTCCATTGTATTTTTTTATATATAGTTAAATCTTTTTTCGCGTTGCTTATGGATAGAGGCAGCATTTTCCGCTGTGCGTTTTAACGTTCGCGGTATTTATCGCTCACATATTCATCGTTTCTTAAGAAATTTTGCATAATCTGTACAAACGATAAACACCATATACAGCAAATTCTTAAGCGCATTATTCTGCCATGTGGCGCGTAGCACAAATTTACCTGCTGAAAATAGCACCCTGAAGTTTTTTTTAACTTTGTTTGTTGATTCTCATCAACGATGTAAATCCCCGTTACCTGTATTGACGTTTTGACATTCTATTGACAGATTGTAGGGCATGAGGGGCATTTCATGGAGAATCTGCACTGCAACTCAGTTCACCCCGTGAAAGGATTTCCCATCTCTCATAACTGCCGATAAGTCCAGGTAAAAAACAAATAAAGGCCTGTCGGATAACCCAGCGCAAGGGTAACAACACATATCACATTGGAGCAGAATAATGAGTATTTCCTTGAAGAAGTCAGGGATGCTGAAGCTCGGTCTTAGCCTGGTGGCGATGACTGTGGCAGCAAGCGTGCAGGCAAAAACCCTGGTTTATTGTTCAGAAGGTTCCCCTGAGGGCTTTAACCCACAGCTTTTCACCTCTGGTACGACTTACGACGCAAGCTCTGTGCCTATCTATAACCGTCTGGTTGAATTCAAAATCGGCACCACTGAAGTGATTCCGGGCCTGGCTGAGAAGTGGGAAATCAGCGAAGACGGTAAAACCTATACCTTCCACCTGCGTAAAGGCGTGAAGTGGCAGGATAATAAAGCATTCAAACCGACGCGTGAATTTAACGCGGACGACGTGGTGTTCTCCTTCGATCGTCAGAAAAACGATCAGAACCCGTACCACAAAATCTCTGGCGGCAGCTATGAATACTTCGAAGGCATGGGCTTACCTGAGCTCATCAGCGAAGTGAAAAAAGTTGACGACAATACCGTTCAGTTCGTGCTGACTCGTCCGGAATCTCCGTTCCTGGCCGATCTCGCCATGGACTTCGCGTCAATTCTCTCCAAAGAGTACGCGGATAACATGCTGAAAGCCGGCACGCCGGATAAAGTGGATCTGGACCCAATTGGTACCGGGCCATTCCAGTTGCAGCAGTATCAGAAAGACTCCCGCATTCTGTACAAAGCCTTCGAAGGCTACTGGGGCACCAAGCCGCAGATCGATCGTCTGGTCTTCTCCATCACGCCTGACGCATCCGTACGTTATGCCAAACTGCAGAAAAACGAGTGCCAGGTTATGCCGTTCCCTAACCCGGCTGACATCGCGCGTATGAAGCAGGACAAAAACATTAATCTGATGGAGCAGGCTGGCCTGAACGTCGGTTACATGTCCTTCAACACCGAGAAGAAACCGTTTGATGACGTGAAAGTCCGTCAGGCGCTGACTTACGCGGTGAACAAAGAAGCGATCATCAAAGCGGTTTACCAGGGCGCTGGCACTGCGGCGAAAAACCTGATTCCACCGACCATGTGGGGCTACAACGACGACGTTAAGGATTACACCTACGACGTTGAGAAAGCGAAACAGTTGTTGAAAGAATCGGGCCATGAGCAGGGCTTCACCGTTGAGCTGTGGGCAATGCCGGTACAACGTCCGTACAACCCGAACGCTCGCCGTATGGCTGAGATGATTCAGGCTGACTGGGCGAAAGTGGGCGTGCAAGCCAAGATCGTGACCTACGAGTGGGGCGAGTACCTGAAACGCGCTAAAGCTGGCGAACACCAGGCAGTGATGATGGGCTGGACCGGGGACAATGGGGATCCGGACAACTTCTTCGCCACCCTGTTCAGCTGTGCGGCTGCGAAAGACGGTTCCAACTATTCTCGCTGGTGCTACAAGCCGTTTGAAGACCTGATTCAGCCGGCACGTGCTACCGACGACCATAACAAGCGTATTGAACTCTACAAACAGGCTCAGGTTGTGATGCATGATCAGGCTCCGGCGCTGATCGTCGCGCACTCCACCGTTTACGAGCCAGTGCGTAAAGAAGTCAAAGGCTATGTGGTTGATCCGCTGGGCAAACACCACTTCGAAAACGTGTCAGTAGAATAATAAGCAGGATGTTCTCCCTCTCCCTCCCGGAGAGGGCAGGGGTGGGGGCGGTGCATGCACCCTCTCACCCTCACTCTCTTCTAAAAGGAGAGGGAATTTACATTTGTGAGCAATAAAGACGTCTCGCCTCCAGGCGGTGCGTCACTACAGAGAATCCGGGTTATGTTGCAGTTCATCCTCCGACGTTTAGGGTTAGTTATCCCTACGTTTATCGGTATCACCCTTCTCACCTTTGCCTTTGTTCATATGATCCCCGGCGATCCGGTGATGATCATGGCGGGCGAGCGTGGTCTCTCCCCTGAGCGTCATGCTCAGCTGTTGGCGGAGCTTGGTCTTAACAAGCCGCTGTGGGAGCAATACGTCAATTATGTTTGGGGTGTCTTGCACGGTGATTTAGGCATCTCTCTCAAGAGCCGTCTTCCGGTGTGGGACGAGTTCGTGCCGCGCTTTAAAGCGACCATGGAACTGGGTATCTGCGCCATGATTTTCGCCGTTGCCGTGGGGATCCCGGTAGGCGTGCTGGCTGCGGTAAAACGTGGCTCCATTTTTGACCATACCGCCGTCAGTATCGCGCTGACCGGCTACTCCATGCCTATCTTCTGGTGGGGCATGATGCTGATTATGCTGGTTTCGGTGCAGCTTAACCTGACCCCGGTCTCCGGGCGCGTCAGCGATATGGTGTTCCTCGACGACAGCAATCCGCTGACGGGCTTTATGCTGATTGACACGGCTATCTGGGGTGAAGAGGGCAACTTCATTGATGCGCTGGCGCACATGATCCTGCCTGCCGTTGTGCTGGGCACCATCCCGCTGGCGGTAATCGTTCGTATGACCCGCTCCTCGATGCTGGAAGTGCTGGGTGAAGATTACATCCGTACCGCGCGTGCTAAGGGCCTGACCCGTATGCGCGTCATCATCGTCCATGCACTGCGTAATGCAATGTTGCCGGTGGTCACCGTTATCGGTTTGCAGGTAGGCACCTTGCTGGCCGGGGCCATTCTGACGGAAACCATCTTCTCGTGGCCGGGCCTGGGGCGCTGGCTGATTGACGCATTGCAACGCCGTGACTATCCGGTTGTGCAGGGCGGGGTATTGCTGGTCGCGACGATGATTATTGTCGTCAACCTGTTGGTCGACCTGCTTTACGGCGTGGTGAACCCGCGTATTCGTCATAAGAAGTAAGGGGCCATCATGTCACAAGTTACTGAAACTAAAGTTATCGCTGCACCGGTGCCTATGACACCGCTGCAGGAATTCTGGCATTACTTAAAACGCAATAAAGGCGCGGTTGTCGGCCTGGCGTATGTTGTCATCATGCTGCTGATTGCCATTTTTGCGAACGTAATCGCGCCGCATAACCCGGCGGAGCAGTTCCGTGATGCGCTGCTGGCCCCGCCAGTCTGGCAGGACGGCGGCACATGGACGCATCTGTTAGGCACCGATGACGTGGGCCGCGACACGCTGTCGCGCCTGATGTTCGGTGCGCGTCTGTCGCTGCTGGTGGGCTGCCTGGTGGTGGTCCTCTCGCTGGTGATGGGGGTCGTTCTGGGTCTGGTTGCCGGTTACTTTGGCGGTATCGTGGATACCGTCATCATGCGTATCGTCGACATTATGCTGGCCCTGCCGAGCCTGCTGCTGGCGCTGGTACTGGTCGCTATATTCGGGCCGTCGATAGTCAACGCGTCGCTGGCGCTGACCTTCGTGGCGCTGCCGCACTATGTGCGACTGACGCGCGCCGCGGTGCTGGTGGAAGTTAACCGTGATTACGTGACGGCTTCTCGCGTGGCGGGTGCCGGTGCGATGCGTCAGATGTTCGTCAATATCTTCCCTAACTGCCTTGCGCCACTGATTGTTCAGGCGTCGCTCGGCTTCTCGAACGCCATTCTCGACATGGCCGCCCTCGGCTTCCTTGGCATGGGTGCGCAGCCGCCAACACCGGAGTGGGGCACCATGCTCTCCGACGTGTTGCAGTTCGCGCAGAGTGCCTGGTGGGTCGTGACCTTCCCGGGTCTGGCGATCCTGCTGACGGTGCTGGCATTTAACCTGATGGGTGACGGCCTGCGTGATGCGCTCGATCCTAAACTGAAGCAGTAAGGGGTTCGAGATGGCGTTATTAAATGTAGATAAATTATCGGTGCACTTCGGAGACGAAGGGGCCGCGTTCCGCGCCGTAGACCGTGTGAGTTACAGCGTAAATCAGGGCGAAGTGGTCGGCATTGTTGGGGAGTCTGGTTCCGGTAAATCGGTCAGCTCACTGGCGATCATGGGCCTGATTGACTTCCCTGGCCGCGTGATGGCGGAGAAGCTGGAGTTTAATGGTCAGGATCTGAAACGCATTTCGGAAAAAGAGCGCCGTAGTCTGGTGGGCTCCGAAGTGGCGATGATTTTCCAGGACCCGATGACCAGCCTCAACCCGTGCTACACCGTGGGCTTCCAGATCATGGAAGCGATTAAGGTGCATCAGGGCGGTAACAAGAAAACCCGTCGTCAGCGTGCGATTGACCTGCTCAACCAGGTCGGGATTCCTGACCCGGCATCGCGTCTGGACGTTTACCCACACCAGCTCTCCGGTGGGATGAGCCAGCGTGTGATGATCGCCATGGCGATTGCCTGTCAGCCAAAACTGCTGATTGCCGATGAACCGACTACCGCGCTCGACGTGACCATCCAGGCTCAGATCATCGAACTGCTGCTCGAACTGCAGCAGAAAGAGAACATGGCGCTGATCCTGATTACGCACGACCTGGCGCTGGTGGCCGAAGCGGCGCACAAAATCATTGTGATGTACGCAGGCCAGGTCGTGGAAACGGGGGCGGCGACGGATATCTTCCGTGCACCGCGTCATCCGTATACCCAGGCGCTGTTGCGTGCGCTGCCGGAGTTTGCGCAGGACAAAGCCCGTCTGGCGTCGCTGCCGGGTGTGGTGCCCGGTAAGTATGACCGCCCGAATGGCTGTCTGCTGAACCCGCGCTGCCCCTATGCCACCGACAAATGCCGTGTTGATGAGCCCGATTTGAACACGCTCGCGGACGGACGCCAGTCTAAATGCCACTACCCACTCGATGATGCCGGGAGGCCGACCCTATGAGTACGCATGAGGCCACCACGCAACAACCCCTGTTGCAGGCCATTGATTTGAAAAAACATTACCCGGTGAAGAAGGGGCTTTTTGCCCCGGAACGCCTGGTAAAAGCGCTGGACGGCGTCTCTTTCACCCTCGAACGCGGTAAAACGCTGGCGGTGGTAGGGGAGTCCGGGTGTGGTAAATCCACCCTTGGCCGCCTGCTGACAATGATCGAAACGCCGACCGGCGGCGAGCTTTACTATCAGGGGCAGGATCTGCTCAAGCACGATCCTCAGGCGCAGAAACTGCGTCGGCAGAAAATCCAGATTGTGTTCCAGAACCCGTACGGTTCACTGAACCCGCGTAAAAAAGTGGGACAGATTCTGGAAGAGCCGCTGCAAATTAACTCGACCTTGAGTAAAGCCGAGCGTCGTGAGAAAGCGCTGGAGATGATGGCAAAAGTCGGCCTGAAAACCGAGCATTACGACCGTTACCCGCATATGTTCTCCGGCGGTCAGCGCCAGCGTATTGCCATTGCTCGTGGGTTGATGCTTGACCCGGACGTGGTGATTGCTGATGAACCGGTTTCCGCGCTGGATGTCTCCGTGCGTGCGCAGGTGCTGAACCTGATGATGGATTTACAGCAGGATTTGGGGCTGTCGTATGTTTTCATCTCTCACGACCTGTCGGTGGTGGAACATATTGCGGATGAAGTGATGGTGATGTATCTCGGCCGCTGCGTTGAGAAAGGCACCAAGGACCAGATCTTCACCAACCCGCGCCATCCGTACACCCAGGCGCTGCTCTCTGCGACCCCGCGTCTGAACCCGGACGAGCGGCGCGAGCGCATTAAACTGACCGGTGAACTGCCAAGCCCGCTGAACCCACCGCCGGGTTGCGCGTTCAACGCCCGCTGCCGTCGTCGCTTCGGCCCATGCACTCAGTTGCAGCCGCAGCTGAAGGACTACAACGGTCAACTGGTTGCCTGCTTCGCGGTCGATCAGGATGAGAACGGCGAAAAGCCCCACGCGTGAGTGTGAGTGAGCAAAAATAAAAACCGGTGCAGAGGCGCCGGTTTTTTTATGGGCCGGGGAGGCGGGCATGTGAGCCGTCTTTTCCACTCTCCCTCTCCCTGAGGCATCCCCACAAAATGCGAGCACGGACAGTTCCCTCTCCCTGAGGGAGAGGGTTAGGGTGAGGGGGAACATGCGGCTCTGAGGGTCATTCCGTTCACCTTATGTTCCGTGCTTTTCTGTAGCGCCAGAACCTGTCATCGCGGTGACTATTTTATTCTCATTGCGCAATGATATTGCTGTAAAACGTCGTACTACAGGGGATCCATCAGCCCACGGGGAGATGGAGCAGACATTAAAAACGGCACCCGGTGGTGCCGTTTTGCTTTTATCCTTCTGAGGTCTGATGCCCTCACACGGGCCCTCTCCCACTGGAGGGG
>DFPL01000256.1 GCA_002377245.1 Enterobacteriaceae bacterium UBA3516 | reverse complement strand
CGACCTACAACTTCTGCGTCGTGGTTGATGACTGGGATATGGAGATCACTCACGTGATCCGTGGTGAAGACCATATCAACAACACCCCGCGTCAGATCAACATCTTAAAAGCGCTCAATGCACCCGTGCCGGTTTACGCGCACGTATCCATGATTAATGGTGATGATGGTAAAAAACTGTCCAAACGTCATGGTGCCGTCAGCGTGATGCAATACCGTGATGATGGTTATCTGCCGGAAGCGCTGCTGAACTATCTGGTGCGTCTGGGCTGGTCTCATGGCGATCAGGAAATCTTCACGCGCAAAGAGATGATTGAATTCTTCTCGCTGAACGCGGTGAGCAAATCAGCCAGCGCATTTAATACTGAAAAGTTGCAATGGCTGAACCATCACTACATTAATACCCTGGCGCCGGAATATGTGGCAACGCATCTGCAGTGGCATATTGAGCAGGAAAACATCGACACCCGCAACGGACCGCAGTTGGCCGAGCTGGTGAAATTGCTGGGAGAGCGCTGCAAAACCCTCAAAGAGATGGCGGCAAGCTGCCGTTATTTCTACGAAGACTTTACCGAATTTGATGCTGATGCGGCCAAAAAACACCTGCGTCCTGTTGCCCGTCAGCCGCTGGAAGTGGTTCGCGACAAACTGGCTGCTATCGATGTGTGGTCAGCTGAAAATGTTCATCATGCCATTCAGGCAACGGCCGATGAACTCGAAGTAGGGATGGGGAAAGTGGGCATGCCGCTGCGCGTTGCGGTAACCGGGGCGGGCCAGTCGCCCGGCCTGGACGTTACCGTGCATGCGATTGGTAAAACCCGCAGCATTGAGCGCATTAATAAAGCGCTGGGTTTTATTGCTGAGCGTGAAAGCCAACAGTAAGGCCATGCTTGTGCAATAAAATGAAAAACGGCAGGAAAACCCTGCCGTTTTTTTATTTCTCTTCCGACTGCGCAATATTGAGCCGCGTTAAAAATCCGTGGATGCCCTCGCGAGCCAGCAGAACATTGAGCCGGTCTTGCTCATGCAGGGTTAAATTTTGCAGCACATCAATGATTCGCAGCATTCCCGGCGTCAATTTTTCTGCTCTGTATTGCGGTACAGGTTCGGTTACAACAGCCGGTGCCAGGCGATGACGCATGGACGGTGTTTTCATGATGAAGGTGCGCACCTCTTTTGTGAGATGAATAAGTCTTGCTCGGCCCCCTTTAATGCCAGGTAAGCTTTCTGTTGACCATTTTTGCTCGCGCACCCAACGATTCACCGTTTGTTTCGCCACACCGAGAAAGTCCGCTAACTCTTCGGTTGTCATTTTATCTGGTAGTTTCATATCAGTTGTTTTCGCGGATCCCTAAACGTGACAGTAATCCCATGATGCCTTCGCGGAGAAGTAATGAAGAAAGCTGTTTTTGTTCCGCTGCCGTCATCTCTTTGGCCAAAGTTAGAAGCAGTGACTCGAGTGCCGTATCCTGGGCCAGTTCGGCAGGGAAGGGGGGCTCCTGAGTGGAACGTTGCGCATTACGAATAAAATCCCGAACCTGCTCGTTAACATGTACCAGTCTCGCTTTTCCGCCCTGAACGCCCGGTTTTGGCGAGGTGACCCAGCCTTCTTTGCGCACCCATTTATTAATGGTCTGGCGACTGTAACCGGTGAGCTGTGATAACTCTTCCGGCGTCATTCGTTCCTTGAGCATGTCATTTCCAGGGTAGTTGTAGGGGTAATTACGCGAAGATGTTATAGCATCATTTTACGAGAAAATGTGACAGGTTTAACTACTGGTTGCGAGTCGCTTCGCAATGTTATTCATTTGCTTGCTTTTTCAGCGGTTGAATGCGACCTGACGATTTTGCCGTTGACACTCGGCGAGGGAATTCATATTATGCCGCCCGTCAACACGACACGCTTTACGCGATGGGGCTATAGCTCAGCTGGGAGAGCGCTTGCATGGCATGCAAGAGGTCAGCGGTTCGATCCCGCTTAGCTCCACCAAATCATCATCCCAGGTGAATTTGGTGCGTAAAGAACATTGTGGGGCTATAGCTCAGCTGGGAGAGCGCTTGCATGGCATGCAAGAGGTCAGCGGTTCGATCCCGCTTAGCTCCACCAAAATTCGAACCCTCGCGTTTACGCGGGGGTTTTTGTTTTTCAGCCCCCCTGTTTTATGTAAATTATTTTCAGCTTACGTCGAAGAGTATCAGCTTGTTAAAACCCCAGTAATAAAGCGGCTTTTTCCTGCCGTTAACTTGATTCGCCACACGAATAAACTTATTATCGCGACCCGTCAAAAAATGACCAATTAGCGAATAAATAACGCCTATGAAAGGTAAAAGAGACAAAAAAGTAAGAACATTTATCTTGGCGTTAATTATTTGTTTGATTTTTGTTCCAGTATCCCGATATATTTCGCCCGTTGCCATTGTTGATGACCGTGCCGTTTTTCTTTCCTGGTTACCCCTCAGCATCATCTTCGCTGTTATTTTATTATTTGGTCGGCAGGCTATCTTGCCGATTATTATCAGCTTCGCCATTGTCAATCAGTGGTTGTTCGAATTATCCCTGTTGCAAGCGACTATTCTTCTGATCTGCCAGTTATGCCCCATTTTTGCCCTGTGCGCGATAGTTCGCTGGAAATTAGGGGCCCGCTGGCGGCATGGTATTCCTATTAAAAACATGGGGCTGCGTATCTTTATGATGGGGTTTATGATCCCCCTGGCGATAAAGGCATTGATGTACGTTGCAGGCAGCGGGTTTTCGTTTCCGCCCTTTTTGGCGAGCTATTTTGGCCCCGCATCGGTTATCTACTCTATTGTGGATATTCAGAATCTTATTTGTACAGCGCTTATATTTACGATGATGTTCTATTATCCATTGCGGATGATTCTCAATCCGCGCTATGCGCGTACTTTCTGGCTGAGGAATCTTAAACCGTGTATTGGAAGAAAGAAGCGTCTTTTCGTTTTCTGGTGGTTAACATGCCTCGTTATTTTACTGACCGCACTTTGTGCTCCGATTAATTCTGCCTATATTGCTGGCTATCTGGTTCCGGTCATATTTATTCTTTTTACCCTCAGTGTCAGTAAATTACGTTATCCGCTCATTATGCTCTGCTGGCCAGTATCGGCATTTTTGTTATTGGCTCATAACCACAATTTTCTGCAGGGTGTGAAGAATGGCTACGCGCTGGCCTTTATCATGTCAGTACTCATCTGCTTTACCCTCTGCCTGATCTATATGACGCGGATTCATTATCGAAACGAATGGATTAAACGACGCTGGCAGGGACAAGCGCTGACGGACCCCCTCACCGGGTTGCCAAATCTGCGCGCGCTGGAAAAGAATCTGGCTCTGCAGCAGGAGCAGATTGTTTGCTGCCTGCACATGAAAAATCTCGAATTTCTGAGCCGCCACTACGGCATGATGATGCGGGTTCATTTCAAGCGCAGCGTAACGAGGGCGGTTGAGCCGTTGTTGCACCAGGGAGAGCAGCTATTCCAGTTGCCCGGCAGTGAATTGATCCTGGTCCTTAAAGATGAGGCAGCGCAGGAGCGCCTTCAGCACATTGTCGATCATTTGAATAATCACCAGATTTACTGGCGTAATAGCGGTCTTAACATCGAATTTGGTGCTTCGTGGGGCAAAATTGAAGGGGCAGGAGAAACCCTCCACCATACGCTGGGCCAGTTAAGCTGGCTGTCAGAGCAGGCGAGTAAGACGCAGCAGGTACTGGCGCTGATCAACAGCCTTGATGTCGTTAGTGACCAGACGTCCGAGCGGGTACGCTTGCTGAATAAAGTGCAGCAGGCGCTGGATGAGCAAGCCTTAGTCTTATATGCCCAGCCAATCCTGAATGCCCAGGGTAAAGGTTACCATGAGATTTTGACGCGGCTGGTAAGTGAAGGCGAGATCATGAGCCCCGCGCAATTTCTCCCGGTTATCGCCCAGTTCAATCTTAGTTTCCGCTTCGATATGCAGGTAATTGAAAGCCTTTTACGGTGGATGCAATCACACCCGACGACCTCAGCAGACGCTCGCTTTTCAGTCAATCTCCTGCCGCTGACCTTAATGCAGCAAGATGTGGGCAGGCTGCTTGTTGAACGTTTTGCTCACTACGCTATTCCGCCACATGAAGTCATTATTGAAGTCACCGAGGAGCAGGCCTTCTCAAACTCACAATGGAGTGTGCAAAACATTCAAACACTGCGTGAAGCCGGTTTCAGGATAGCGATTGATGACTTTGGCACCGGCTTTGCCAACTTCGAACGCCTGAAGCGACTGGAGGCCGATATCATTAAGATTGATGGCTGTTTTGTTCGCGATATTGCGCACGATCCTCAGGACGTGCTGATCGTGAAAGCCATCTGTGCGCTGGCGCAAGCGAAGTCATTAACGGTGGTGGCGGAGTACGTAGAATCTGAAGCACAGCGTGAGCTATTGCTAGCGGCGGGGGTGGAGTATCTGCAGGGCTATTTGCCTGGCAAGCCACAGCCGCTGGAAAAATAAAGCCGGGGACAATGCCCCGGCTTCTTGAAACGCATTAAGCGTGGATTACAGCACCAGCGCGGCGATAGACGCAGACAGCACGCTGACCAGCGTAGAGCCGTAAACCAGTTTCAGACCAAAGCGAGAGACCACGTTACCTTGCTCTTCGTTCAGACCTTTAATCGCGCCCGCGATAATGCCGATAGACGAGAAGTTAGCGAAGGAGACCAGGAACACCGACAGGATACCTTCCGCACGCGGAGAGAGAGTGGAGGCAATTTTCTGCAGATCCATCATCGCCACGAATTCGTTAGAGACCAGTTTCGTCGCCATGATACTGCCCACCTGCAGCGCTTCTGAAGACGGTACACCCATGACCCAGGCAATCGGGTAGAAGATATAGCCCAGAATACCCTGGAAGGAGATGCTGTAACCGAACCAGCCGGTGACGGTTGCGAACAGGGCGTTCAATGCCGCAATCAGTGCGATAAAGCCGATCAGCATTGCCGCAACGATAATGGCGACTTTGAAACCTGCCAGGATGTATTCGCCCAGCATCTCGAAGAAGCTCTGGCCTTCGTGCAGGTTAGACATCTGGATGTTGTCTTCGCTTTCATCAACGCGGTACGGGTTGATGAGCGACAGCACAATAAAGGTGCTGAACATATTCAGGACCAGCGCCGCGACCACGAACTTTGGCTCCAGCATGGTCATGTACGCACCCACGATAGACATGGAAACGGTAGACATCGCCGTCGCCGCCATGGTGTACATGCGGTTGCGGGACATTTTGCCGAGGATATCTTTGTAGGCAATGAAGTTTTCAGACTGACCCAGAATCAGGGAGCTGACAGCGTTGAATGACTCCAGCTTGCCCATGCCGTTAACCTTGGACAGTACGGTACCAATGGCACGGATGATAATCGGCAGCACGCGAATATGTTGCAGGATACCGATCAGCGCAGAGATGAAGACAATCGGGCAAAGCACTTTCAGGAAGAAGAATGCCAGACCTTCATCATTCATTTTGCCGAAGACAAAGTTTGTCCCTTCGTTGGCAAATCCGAGCAGTTTTTCGAACATTTCGGAGAAGCCTTTCACAAAACCCAGACCAACGTCAGAGTTCAGGAAGAACCAGGCCAACAGAACTTCGATAACGAGCAGTTGAACAACAAAGCGAATGCGAATCTTTTTACGGTCGCTGCTGACAAGGAGTGCCAGCAGCGCCACGACAGCAAGCGCCAGAACAAAGTGCAGAACGCGGGACATATTTGCTCCAAATATGAGACGGGTAGTAATTTCGTGCACATTCTATGTAACAAGCGGAAAGAAAACGAGATCAAACCCACAGTATATTAATGACCTGTGACCAGACTCAAAATTAGTGATCCACCATACATTTCGCTGATGTTAAGTAAAGAAGTGAAAAGTTGCACTTGAATGCTACACTCTTAACAGAATTGTGTGACCTGCAATCGCTTTTACCGCCCGTCCATCGCAGTCTGCCCTTCTATCGTTTCTGCCTATCAGAGAAATCAAGATAACGTACGCTTAATGAACTTGATAATCATTCTCATTTTGATAGCATGAAACATAGCAAAGGCTATATTAGAGGCAAATAAATGAGCAATAGTCGCGTTGAGAACAGCAGTGGGCGTACAGCGCGCAAATTAAGGTTCGCATTGATGGGACCGGCGTTCATTGCGGCGATTGGCTATATCGATCCGGGTAATTTTGCCACCAACATCCAGGCCGGGGCCAGCTTTGGCTATCAACTGCTGTGGGTGGTTGTCTGGGCAAACCTGATGGCTATGCTTATCCAACTGCTTTCTGCCAAACTGGGCATTGCCACCGGAAAAAACCTTGCTGAGCAAATTCGCGATCACTACCCGCGTCCCCTGGTGTGGTTTTACTGGGTTCAGGCGGAAATTATCGCCATGGCCACCGATCTCGCTGAGTTTATCGGGGCAGCCATTGGTTTTAAATTAATTCTCGGCGTCTCCTTGCTGCAAGGCGCGGTGCTGACCGGGATTGCGACTTTCCTTATTTTGATGCTGCAGCGTCGCGGCCAGAAGCCCCTGGAGAAAGTGATCGGTGGATTACTGCTGTTCGTGGCAGCGGCCTATATTGTTGAACTGATTTTCTCACAGCCTGCGGTAGCGCCTCTGCTGAAGGGCATTGTTATCCCAAGCCTGTCCGGAACGGAAGCGGTCTTCCTGGCAGCCGGTGTGCTGGGAGCGACTATCATGCCGCACGTCATTTATCTGCACTCTTCCCTGACGCAGAATCTGCATGATGGCACTCGTCGTGAGCGTTACTCGGCAACCAAGTGGGATGTCGGCATTGCAATGACCATCGCCGGTTTTGTGAATCTGGCTATGATGGCGACCGCAGCGGCAGCGTTTCATTTTAACGGCCATAAGGGTGTGGCCGATCTCGATCAGGCCTATTTGACCCTCGAACCCCTGTTAAGCCATTCGGCGGCAACCATCTTTGGCCTGAGCCTGGTCGCAGCCGGGCTGTCATCAACGGTAGTCGGGACGCTGGCAGGGCAGGTGGTGATGCAAGGGTTTGTGCGCTTCCACATCCCCTTGTGGGTACGCCGCACGATTACGATGATGCCATCATTTGTGGTCATTCTGATGGGCCTCGACCCAACCCGTATTCTGGTAATGAGCCAGGTTCTGCTGAGTTTTGGTATTGCGCTGGCGCTGGTGCCGTTGCTGAAGTTCACCAGCAACCCGACACTGATGGGCGAACTGGTTAATACGCCCTGGGTTAGACGCACGGGCTGGTTGATTGTGATGCTGGTGATTGTGCTGAACGGCTGGTTACTGATAGGAACCCTGTTTGGACTCTAGCGGTCAGGCATAAAAAAAGGAGCGACAGCGCTCCTTTTTTGTTAACACTTTTTTCGTTAATGGTGATGACCGTGCCCATGGCCACGACCTGGGCCACGGCCCGGACCACGGTGGTCATCACGATCGCGCCAGCCTTCACGGTAACCGCGCTCGTAGGCGTTGCGTTTGTCCCAACCGCGATGATACCCGCGATCATGCGGACGCCAGCGGTTATCACGCCATTCATAATGGCGGCCCCAGTAATCCCGGTCACGCCAGCGGCCGCCGTCCCAGTAGTTACCGTAATTATCACGATCGCCTATCTGAAGCTTAATAGAGGGCAGCAGCGTGATTTCGCCCGCAGTGGCTACGTTGGTGACCAGGGGTGCAAAAACCGTTAATGCAGCTGCAAGAATAAGTGACCTGAACATAGCTTTCTCCTTCACGAACCGGTCTGTTGCAGCAATATTATGTAACGATTCACTCCGTATCTTCGGCACAACTCCTAAATCCGGGGTGGTAGCACTTTTTGCTAAAATACCGTTAGGGGGCAGTTCCCAGAATGGCGTCAATGGCGTCACATTCCGCAGTGCTGAACTGGCGGTGAGCCATTGCTCCTGCCGCATCATCAAGCTGACTGATTTTGCTTGCCCCGATCAGTACCGACGTCACTCTGTCACCGCGCAGCACCCATGCCAGCGCCATCTGCGACAGCTTCTGTCCGCGTTTTTCAGCAATGTGGTTCAACTGACGGACTTTCTCAAGCTTCTCTTCGGTAAGTTGGTCAGGATTGAGGAAGCGGCTGCCGCTGGCGGCGCGAGAATCAGCCGGAATGCCGTTCAGATAGCGATCGGTCAACTGCCCACCTGCCAACGGCGAAAACGCAATGCTGCCGACCCCTTTTTCAGTGAGCAGATCCAGCAGATCCTCTTCAACCCAACGCTCAAACATCGAATATTTAGGCTGGTGAATCAGGCAGGGGGTACCGAGATCGTTGAGGATCTCAATGGCCTGACGCGCAAGATCGGCCGGATAATTAGATAAACCCACGTACAGTGCTTTACCCTGACGTACGACGCTTTCCAACGCGCGCATGGTCTCCAGTAACGGCGTTTCGGGATCCGGACGATGGTGATAGAAGATATCAACATACTCCAGCCCCATACG
>DFPL01000036.1 GCA_002377245.1 Enterobacteriaceae bacterium UBA3516 | reverse complement strand
GCGCGGGCAAAATGGCTGACAATGTTGACCGGCTGACGCACGTTTTTACATTGCGTCAGGCGCTGATAGAACGCCTCGGCCTCATCTGGCCTGATGCCAAGGCGATGCATGCCGGTATCGAGTTTCATCCATACGGTAACCGGTGCCGCCAGGTCGGTTGTCTCCAGCGCCAACAGTTGTTCAACGCTGTGCACGACGGTATCCAGATGCTGAGCGGAGACCTGATGCAGCTCGTCGGCGGTGAAGAAACCTTCGAGCAGTAAGACAGGTTGAATGATGCCGCCTTCACGCAGGCGGAGGGCCTCTTCGAGACGGGCGACGCCAAAAGCGTCAGCATCGGAGAGCGTTCGCGCGGTCTCAACAAGACCGTGTCCGTAGGCGTTCGCTTTCACAACCGCCACCAGGCGGCTGGCGGGAGCCAGTTCGCGCAGGCGTTGCAGGTTATGTCGCAGAGCGCGGCGGTTGACTACAACAGTTGCCGCTTGCATTTGAATTCCTTGCCTTGATGAAAAATAGACCATCCTCTAAATCATTTGAGTTGCAGCAAGGCGGCAAGCCCACGAATCTCCGGGAGCGTAGATCACTACGTGACCGGAGCGAGCGGGCGCAGTCAACGCCGCAGCAGCTCAAAGGATGACGAGGATTACTCGTCGTCGTATTGAGGTCCCGCATAGTTGTCAAAGCGCGACCACTGTCCGTTAAAAGTCAGACGCACCGTACCGATCGGGCCGTTACGCTGTTTACCAATAATAATTTCCGCGATGCCTTTCAGGTCACTGTTCTCGTGGTAAACCTCGTCACGATAGATAAACATGATCAAGTCGGCATCCTGTTCGATAGAGCCGGATTCACGCAGGTCGGAGTTCACCGGGCGTTTATCGGCACGTTGTTCCAGCGAGCGGTTAAGCTGAGACAGCGCCACCACCGGCACCTGTAGCTCTTTCGCCAGCGCTTTCAGCGAGCGGGAGATTTCGGCGATTTCCAGCGTACGATTGTCGGAAAGCGACGGCACGCGCATCAGCTGGAGGTAGTCGATCATGATGAGGCCAATGCCGCCGTGCTCACGGGCAATTCGGCGCGCACGCGAACGCACTTCCGTCGGCGTCAGGCCGGAAGAATCATCGATATAGATGTTCCGTTTTTCCAGCAGAATGCCCATGGTGCCGGAAATTCGCGCCCAGTCTTCGTCATCCAACTGGCCGGTACGAATACGGGTCTGGTCCACGCGCGACAGGGAGGCCAGAGAACGCATCATGATCTGCTCGGAGGGCATCTCAAGACTGAAGATCAGCACCGGTTTGTCCTGCAACATGGCCGCGTTTTCCACGAGGTTCATTGCAAATGTCGTTTTCCCCATCGACGGACGCGCGGCGACAATAATCAGGTCCGAGGGCTGTAAGCCTGCGGTTTTTTTATTGAGATCGTCATAGCCGGTGTTAACGCCGGTCACCCCATCGTGAGGTTGCTGGAAGAGCTGTTCAATACGCGCAACGGTCGCCTCAAGCACATCGGCGATGTTCTTCGGACCTTCATCTTTGTTGGCGCGGCTTTCCGCTATTTTGAAGACCCGGGATTCAGCGAGGTCGAGCAGGTCTTCACTGGAACGCCCCTGCGGGTCGAAACCGGCGCTGGCAATTTCATTAGCGACGGCAATCATCTCACGCACAACCGCACGTTCACGCACGATGTCTGCATAAGCACTGATATTCGCCGCACTTGGCGTATTTTTGGACAATTCAGCCAGGTACGCGAAGCCGCCAACGATATCCAGTTGTCCCTGCAACTCCAGCGATTCCGCCAGCGTAATCAAGTCGATGGGTTTACCCATCTCCTGCAAACGATGCATCTCAGTAAAGATATGGCGGTGCGGGCGGGTGTAGAAATCTTCTGACACCACGCGCTCTGCGACGTCGTCCCAGCGCTCGTTATCCAGCATTAAACCGCCCAACACCGACTGCTCCGCTTCAATTGAATGAGGCGGCACTTTCATCCCTTCGAGCTGTCTGTCGCGGGGTTCAGTCTGTTTGTTGAAGGGTTTATTTCCTGCCATAGTGAATGGAGTTACCGAGATAGAGAGTGGGTCGAAACTTTACCATATAAAGTTAGCCCTAACGATACGTTCTGGAGGGAGCATGGCGACAAGAATTGAATTTCACAAGCACGGTGGCCCGGATGTCCTGCAAGCCGTTGAATTCACCCCCGCCGACCCGGCGGCGAACGAGGTGCAGGTAGAAAACAAAGCGATCGGTATTAACTACATCGATACCTACATTCGTAGCGGCCTCTATCCGCCGCCGGCGCTGCCCAGCGGCCTTGGCACTGAAGCGGCAGGCGTAGTGAGCAAAGTCGGCAGCGCGGTTACACACATCAAAGCAGGTGACCGCGTGGTCTATGCGCAATCCGGTCTGGGCGCGTACAGCTCGGTACACAACGTTCCGGCGGACAAAGTCGCTATCCTGCCGAATGCCATCTCCTTTGAGCAGGCGGCAGCCTCGTTTCTGAAAGGGCTGACGGTCTTTTATCTGCTGCGTAAGACTTATGAGATTAAACCCGATGAGCCTTTCTTGTTCCATGCCGCTGCCGGGGGCGTTGGCCTGATTGCCTGCCAGTGGGCAAAGGCCCTGGGTGCAAAACTCATCGGTACCGTCGGTTCAGCCCAGAAAGCGCAGCGTGCATTGCAGGCCGGCGCCTGGCAGGTCATTAACTATCGCGAAGAGAGCATTGTCGAGCGGGTAAAAGAGATAACCGGCGGCAAAAAAGTGCGCGTGGTGTATGACTCGGTGGGCAAAGATACCTGGGAACATTCTCTCGACTGCCTGCAGCGCCAGGGCCTGATGGTAAGCTTTGGCAACGCTTCCGGCCCGGTGACCGGGGTAAACCTGGGTATTCTCAATCAGAAAGGTTCGCTGTACGCCACCCGTCCTTCACTCAATGGCTATGTGACCAATCGCGAAGAGCTGGAAGAGGCGAGCAATGAGCTGTTCTCGCTGATTGCCAGTGGCGTGATAAAAGTCGAGGTGCCCGATACCCAGAAATTTGCCCTGAAAGATGCACAACGGGCGCACGAGGCGCTGGAAAGTCGCGCCACGCAGGGGTCATCTCTGTTAATCCCTGTTTCTAATGAATAATTGATGTTGCAAAAAGGCGGCAGTTGAATGAATTCTGAGCGCTTACTCAAGTTAAATGGCTGGGGTGAATGAAAATAGCCAATGCATCTGCGGCATGAATTATGGCGGGGAAGAAAGAATTAGGGCTTCCCGAAGGAAGCCCATTCTTTTTTTAGTTCGGCTGTATGTAGGGTACAGCGCGATGAATTCGTTAACGGCGCGATAGTGACAGATTTGATATCTAAATCCTATTCGGTTCTTAGCAATGCGCCCGGAAAAGTGTCGATGTTGTGATCAAACACTCAAACCTTTAGTAACGCCAACGCTTATTGCGCTGATATTGAGGCACTTTTGGTGCTTTAATGGCGCGGATGACCCAGACAACCGCGATGGCCAGCAACAGCCATGGCAGCAGCTTAATCATCATGGCGAACAGCCCGCCTACAAACATCAGCGCCGTTGCTACCACGATGGCTGCCAGAATGCCCAGTAGTGACACCCCGGTCGCCAGCAGTACGACAAAGAAGCCGATAACAAACAGTAATTCCAACATAGTGCGCTCCCGATAAATGAGTCATGACGTGGACTCTATACCGGGGATATATCAAGAAACGTGCCAACGTATTTCTCTTTGATTTATCAATAAAAAACCCTGCAAGCAGGTGCAGGGTTTAGTGAAATTGACGAACATGTGGTGAAAATTTAACGATCGGCTACCAGGCTCAGGGCATGTTCCAGCACGGCGACACCGGCACCCGGCTTGTGGGCGTTTTCGCTGAGGTAACGCCGCCACTGGCGTGCACCCGGAATGCCCTGGAACAGGCCCAGCATGTGTCGCGTGATATGACCGAGGTAAGTGCCTTGTTGTAGCTCATTTTCAATGTAGGGGTACATGGCACGCACCACGGCAACCGGATCGGCATCCGGGCCATCCACGCCAAAAATCTCTCTGTCCACGCGCGCCAGGATGCCTGGGTTCTGATACGCCTCACGCCCTACCATTACGCCATCCATATGTTCAAGATGGACCTGCGCCTCTTCCAGCGACTTAATGCCCCCGTTGATGGACAGGGTGAGATGCGAGAAATCACGCTTGAGCTGGTAAACGCGCGGGTAATCCAGCGGTGGGATTTCGCGGTTCTCTTTCGGACTCAGTCCAGACAGCCATGCCTTGCGCGCGTGAATGATAAAGGTCTCACATTCGCCTTTGCCGGATACCGTATTGATGAAGTCGCAGAGGAATTCGTAGCTGTCCTGATCGTCGATCCCGATACGGGTTTTGACGGTCACAGGAATCGAGACAACATCACGCATCGCCTTGATACAGTCAGCAACCAGTTGAGCATTGCCCATCAGGCAGGCTCCAAACATGCCGTTCTGCACGCGATCCGATGGACAGCCGACGTTCAGGTTGATCTCATCATAACCACGCTGCTCGGCCAGTTTTGCACACTGCGCCAGGGCTGCCGGGTCACTCCCGCCTAACTGCAAGGCAACAGGGTGTTCATTATCACTGTAGGCCAGATAGTCGCCTTTACCGTGGATAATCGCCCCTGTCGTCACCATCTCGGTGTAAAGCAGAGTATGGCGCGAAAGCTGACGCAGGAAGTAACGGCAATGCCTGTCCGTCCAGTCGAGCATCGGCGCGATGGAGAAGCGGTGAGCGGGGTAAGCAGCGGGCTGAATTTCTGGCGACATGGCGAATAAATAAGCTTTACGGAAAAAAGGGGCGCTACTATAGCACAAAGAAAAACCGGAGGCGCGAGGCCTCCGGTTTGTCATCAGAATGTCAGGCTCAGCTGCGCGCCCGCACCCCAGGTTTCTCTTTCACCCACCATGCCGGTTAAATCTACGTGCACGGTATTAAAGGGTGCAAAGCCAACACCGCCGGTAAAGACGTTACTTTCATCCCCCTTCACGTCCGCACGATAACCGGCGCGTACTGCCAGCCAGTTAAGCGGGCGAACTTCGGCACCGACGCCCACAAACTGAGAGTTCTTCTCACTTTTGAAGCCCTTGGTTTCGGTCAGGTCACCGTCTGCACTTAACGTCAACAGCTCGTTCTGCCACGCCACACCGGCAGTGACCAACGGGCTGATTTGGTAAGTGTCTTTATAACTCTTCACTTCACCGGTACGACGGTTCTCAACGCGGACATCTTTCGTATCGATGTTATTAGAAATAAGGTTCTGCCCGGTTAAGCCTACCGTGAAGTTTTCAGTCAGATCCGCAGCCAGACCTACGTCAATGTTGAACGAGGTATCGTCATTACGATAACGATCCTTTTTCCAGTCATTTTTGTTGTAGTCACTGATTGAGGTGGTGTAGTTATAAAGCCAGGTTTTCTGCATTTTCGGTGTTACACCCACCATCAACGGCACGCCGCCCGCTTCAAACTGGTGCGCAAAAGCAACGCCAAAATCGGAGACAATAGCAGCGCGACCCGATGCGGTAGAATTGAGGTTGTCCTTAATTTCATCGGAACCCCGCACTGCAGCATCCAACGCCCTCAAACTTGGCGTCGCAAAATCACCCGGGTCGTTGGGATCATCCATTTCACGCAGATACTGGATATCCTGCTGATCGATAGAGGTGGTCACAAAGGCATGCGCCTGCGCTTTGGTAACAAAGGCGACCGACAACGTGTCGTTTGGAATACTAACCGCGATCCCCGCCCCCGCATTCGCACTGGCGCGCTTGCCTTTCAGGAATTCAAGGGAGTCCGCAAGATCGCCTGCGGCACTCTGGAACTGATTGACGGTACCAATAGGGTCAGCCAGAACATCGCCCAGTGAAAGACCATCAACAACATCGCCGTAGTAGTCAATCTTGTCATTGATATCTTCAATTTCATTACGCAGATCGTCTTTATCGTTAATTTGCGCGGTAAAACTTGGCAGAATAACGGATATATCATCTTCAGGTTTTGCTTTTGCCAGAAGTGCCGGGTTAATTAATGCCGCACTACCATAACTGGCAGACGCCACCCCCGTCCCCCCCATTGCATCATTACGCGCTTCCGCCCAGGTATTCGCTGCTCCCGCTTGATTGGCCACGGAAAAGGAGACAGCGATAGCGACCACTGAAAGTTTGAGTTTGTTTTTCACAATTATGCGTCTCGTAGTCAGATGAGTTTTTTTTATGCCCTGTTCCTTTTTACATGAACAGGAATGCTCTATTGCTGCGAATAACACCGGAAAAATGTCTAATTCTGCCAAACAGGTATTAACTGGCAGAAATTATAGTTATAAGAATTGACCCTCATTATTTATAGAAGACGTAATGCGATTGTGAAAGCCGGAGGAAGAAGCCCGATCTCGGCGTTTAGTGCAGAACATGGTAAAGTGAGGAATTATGCCGCCGGGAAATGAGAGGACGACAATGGACAAGACCACTTCGCAAGAGATGCTAGCGCAGGCTGAAAAACTGTGTGTGCAGCGCAATGTGCGTCTGACGCCACAGCGCCTCGAAGTTCTACGTCTGCTAAGTCTGCGGGAAGGTGCAATTAGCGCTTATGATCTGCTGGATCTGCTGCGGGAGAGCGAACCGCAGGCGAAACCCCCTACCGTTTATCGCGCGCTGGACTTCCTTCTGGAACAAGGTTTCGTGCACAAAGTAGAGTCCACCAACAGCTACGTCCTGTGCCATCTGTTCGATCAACCGACCCACACGTCGGCCATGTTTATTTGCGACAGATGCGGCGTAGTTAAAGAAGAACAAGCGGAAGGCGCAGAAGATATTATGCATGCACTGGCGGCTAAATTAGGATTTGCCTTACGTCATAATGTCATCGAAGCACATGGTTTGTGCGCTAAATGCGCCGAAGTGGAAGCGTGTCGTCATCAGGGCGAATGCCACCATGATCACTCGATTCTGGTAAAGAAAAAACCGCGCTAGCGGCGGTTTCTCTTTTAAGCAGTGTGATTTGAAAAGAGTGGTACGTCCATGTACCGTCGGGCAGGGTAGTCACTCTAATGCATATTCAGAGGGGAAAAGGACTACCAGCGGTATTCGTTGCGGGTTTCCCAATCAACGACTTCTTTTTCCGCCTGATCTTTCTGGTAGCCATAACGTTCCTGAATTTTACCTACCAGCTGGTCGCGTTTACCTTCGATGATGGTCATATCATCGTCGGTCAATTTGCCCCACTGTTCTTTCGCTTTACCTTTGAACTGTTTCCAGTTACCGCCGATTTCGTCTTTATTCATAATCATTTCCTCATCGTTCGGTTTTGAATAGCGAGTATTCATCCATTTTTGTTACGTTCGTAATCTGCTGAACGTGATAATAATTGTAGTCACGGATAACGACGCGGTGGATTTATTCGGAATTTTTAACCATCCAGACGGTATTTTTAAGAACGTCTATCGGCAGAAAGAGAGGAGAAAAACAGAAAGAAAGAATATCTAATTTATTGAATTTTATTAAAAAACCGTGACAACACAGAGCGCTACCACGGCTTATAATTGAGGGTTACAGCCATTCGCCATTGCGAATCACACCGACTGCCAGACCTTCGATCGTGAAGTTTTGCTCACGCAAATTGACCACAATCGGCGAGAACTCGCTGTTTTCAGGCAGCAATTCAACCGTATTACCCTGCTTTTTCAGTCGCTTGACGGTCACTTCATCGTCAATGCGCGCGACAACGACCTGACCATTACGTACGTCCTGCGTTTTATGCACTGCCAGCAAGTCACCGTCCATAATGCCGATGTCTTTCATGGACATTCCACTTACGCGCAGCAGAAAATCCGCATTCGGTTTGAACAGAGAAGGATCGACCTGATAATGGCCTTCAATATGCTGCTGAGCCAACAGAGGTTCACCTGCAGCAACACGGCCTACCAGCGGTAAACCGGCGTCTTCTTCGACTTCCAGCAACAAACGAATACCGCGCGATGCGCCAGAGACAATCTCAAGTACGCCTTTACGCGCCAACGCTTTTAAATGCTCTTCGGCAGCGTTTGGGGAACGGAACCCCAACTGTTGCGCGATCTCCGCACGCGTCGGCGGCATGCCGGTTTGGTTGATTCGATCGCGAATGAGATCGAACACCTCTTGCTGCCTGGCCGTTAAAGCTTTCATTCCGCCCCCTGGGTGTATATACAGTTATGCTGTGAGTATATACAGCTAAAGGCGATTTTGAAACCAAAATTACGCAAAAAACCAGCAGTTAGCGCAATTCTGGAAGGCTTATCGGAAATGGCCCCACAGCAGTGAAATCCAGGTGAAGAGAGCAACCAGAATGGTCATGAGCACCGCCGCTGAACCCATATCTTTTGCCCGTCCGGAAAGTTCATGAAAATCCGAACCAATACGGTCAACGACCGCTTCAATCGCACTGTTGAGAATTTCAACGATCATCACCAGCGCCACCGAGCCAATCAGCAATACGCGGGTGATCGCGTCGACATCAAGGAAACAAGCGATAATAATTGCCAGAATGACCGCAACGGACTCCTGACGAAAGGCAGCTTCGTTTATCCAGGCGGCACGGACGCCTTTCCAGGAGTACCCGGCTGCTTTGATAATACGGGTCATGCCAGTGGTGTTATTGGCCATTAAAAGAACCTTTTTATGTTATGAGCATCAATCTCTATGTAAGGTTATAGAGGTACAAAAGAATTTGTGCGCGCTTTCTGATATTCTTGCGGCGCATTGGCATTAATAACCAGAGGCTTTACATCCTTTATGTCCGGCTGGCCACGAATTTACTACAAATTACTTAATTTACCATTAAGCGTGCTGGTAAAAAGTAAGTCTATCCCTGCGGAACCCGCACAGGAACTGGGGCTCGATACCTCACGCCCTATTATGTATGTTTTGCCTTATAACTCTAAGGCCGACTTACTGACGTTACGCGCTCAATGTCTGGCACATGATTTGCCAGACCCGTTTGAACCGCTTGTGATCGACGGCGTGGAGCTGCCGCGATATATCTTCATTCATGGTGGGCCGCGGGTATTTACCTGGTACACACCGAAAGAAGAGTCCATCAAGCTGTTTCACGACTACCTCGATTTGCACCGTAGCCATCCCGACCTGGATGTGCAGATGGTGCCGGTTTCGATGATGTTCGGTCGTTCGCCAGGCCGCGAGAAGGGCGAAGTGAATCCGCCGCTGCGTATGCTCAATGGCATTCAGAAATTCTTTGCCATCTCCTGGCTTGGACGTGACAGCTTTGTGCGTTTCTCACCGCCAGTTTCACTGCGCCGTATGGCCACTGAACACGGCACGGATAAAATCATCGCGCAAAAACTGGCGCGCGTGGCGCGTATGCATTTTGCTCGCCAGCGTCTCGCTGCGGTGGGCCCACGGCTGCCTGCGCGTCAGGATCTGTTCAACAAGCTGCTGGCTTCGAAAGCCATTGCCCGCGCCGTTGAAGACGAAGCGCGCAGCAAGAAAATCTCCCATGATAAGGCGCAGCAAAACGCGATCGCGCTGATGGAAGAGATCGCGGCGAACTTCTCTTACGAGATGATTCGCCTCTCTGACCGTATCCTCAGCTTTACCTGGAACCGCCTGTACCAGGGCATCAACGTGCACAACGCCGAGCGCGTACGCCAACTGGCCCATGACGGCCATGAAATTGTCTATGTGCCCTGCCACCGCAGCCATATGGACTACCTGCTGCTCTCTTACGTGCTCTATCATCAGGGGCTGGTGCCGCCGCACATCGCTGCCGGTATTAACCTGAACTTCTGGCCAGC
>DFPL01000035.1 GCA_002377245.1 Enterobacteriaceae bacterium UBA3516 | reverse complement strand
GCACCACGCCCAGCGCCACGACGATCAATGACACTACCTGAGCACGGTCAGGGCGCTGTCCTCTGAATGCGATAACCAATATCAACGCCAGAGTTCCGGCCACCGAGGCGCGGGCGACGGTGAGAAACAGCGGGTCAAAGTCGAGCACCGCTGCGCGTGTCGCCGGCAGTGAACCGCTAAAAATGAGCATGCCTAAAAAGCCATTCACCCATCCGCTCATGGCGGAGTTATCTTTTTCCTGCTGCACCGTGCGACCTCTTCTCGTTGTTATTGCCCGTCAAGTTGTTTGACAGCGATGAGCATACGGCTGAGAATTCATGACAATCAAATTATTGTCATGGATACAATCGTGAAAGCGCGCTACAAATCGATCGTCGATGAATTCGCAGCAGCCATTAAATCCGGCGAATTACCTGCTGGCACCCGGCTGCCAACGCATCGGGTGCTGTCTGCTCAGCATCGTATTTCGCTGGTGACCGCGACGAGGGTCTATGCCGAACTGGAAGGAATGGGCCTGGTGAGCGGCGAAACCGGGCGTGGCACATTTGTGCGGGAAATCATGCTGCCACGCGGGCAGGGTATCGATCGTCTTGCGATCGCCAGCGATGTTATCGATCTCAGTTTTAACTACCCGGCGCTGCCCGAGCAGGCTGAATTGCTTCGTACCGCGCTACGTCAGCTCTCGGTCAGTGGCGATCTGGAGTCGTTACTCCGCTACCAGGCGCACGGCGGTAAGCCCAGCGAGCGCGCCGTGTTTGCGCATTATCTGGCGGGGGCAGGCGTTAAAACCGATCCCGATAATCTGTTGGTGGTTAACGGAACGCAGCATGGCTTAACCGTCGCAGTCATGGGGCTGTTAAAGCCGGGGGATGTGGTGGCGGTGGATGCGCTCACCTATCCTGGATTCAAGGTGCTGGCGGAGCAGTTTCATCTGGAGTTGGTGGGCATTCCGGCAAAGGGTGAGGCGATGGACTTAGAGGCGTTGCGCCAGGTGTGCAAAAAACGGCGCGTCAAAGCGATCTATACCATGCCGACGCTGCATAACCCGCTGGGTTGGGTGACAGACGAGGCCTGGCGTCGCGAGATGGCGCTGATTGCCAAAGAACATGACCTTTTAGTGATAGAAGATGCCACCTACGTCTGGCTGGTGGAAAACCCACCACGGCCAATTCATCACTACGCGCCGGAGCGAACGGTCTATCTGGCCGGTTTCTCCAAAAATGTGGCCTCCGGTTTGCGCGTGGGGATGGTGGTGGTGCCGGAAGAGAAGCGCCATTGTGTAGAGCGGGCTATTCGGGCGACGACCTGGAATACGCCTGCGCTGATGACCGCGATTGTCTGCGGCTGGGTGCAGGATGGCACCGTGGCGCGGCTGGAAAAGCTGAAACGGGAAGATGCGCGTTTTCGCCAGACGGTGGTGCGAGAACATCTGGCGCCGCTGCCGTACCAGGCCCACCCGTTGTCTTATTTCATCTGGCTACCTTTACAGGAAGAGGTGCGGGCAGACCGCGTGGTGAGCGCACTACTCAAAGAGAACATCTCATTGACCACTGCGGAGCCGTTCAGCACCTCACACCACACCCCTCACGCTCTGCGCATGGCAATTGGCTCCGTGGACATCGACACGCTCAAAAAGGCGGTGATCACCGTGAGAGAGACCATTGAGTATTTTAATGCGCAGTAAAGTCCAGCATCGGCTTGCGGACCTTTCCCGCCGTTTTGTAATGCGCGATGGCCGATTGCCACTGTTGGAACGGGAAGAGGGTGACGTCGCAGAGCGGGGTCTGGCGCAATAACGCCCAGATAACCTGAAATTCGGTTTGCCATGCCGCTGCGTTCATTGTCGCAAGAGAATGACGCATGTGAAACCAGTGCAGTCTGGCGGCCCGGTTTTGCATATTAAACGGCTGGCCGGACAGCGCGCCATAGCTGACAAAATGCGCGGTTTCCGGCAAGTGACTGAGCAGGGTGTTCGCAAGCTTGCCGCCGACGGCCTCATACACCACATCGGCGCGCTGCGCGGCATGGACAATGGCTTGCATGTCCTGGTGCGCAACGGGGGCAATCCCAAGACGCAGGAGTTTGTCTGCATGAACGGAGGAGCGGTATACGCCGATGACGTCGCGCGCACCTGAGCGTAACGCCCACTGACCGAGCAACTGTGCGCATTCTGACCCCGCCGCCGTCACCAATACCCGCTTTCCCGTGGGCGGGAAGCTTTTTAGCATCACGGTAGCGGCCAGCGGATTGATCCAGGCGCGTGCAGCCTGTTCATCGCTGATATCATCCGGGACCGGCACCGCCAGTTCCGCCGGGCAATCAACGAACGCTTGCCAGGTGCCCTGGCCCCGCAATGGCAGCACACGCTTACCGCGCAAATGGGCGTATTCCTCAGGCGCCTCGGTCACGACGCCGACACCTTCATACCCCGCAACCTGCGGCGGTGAAAGGCGGTGTCCATACGCGCCGGTGATCGGAATCAGATCGGAGGCATTGACAGGCGCGAGCCGCATCCGTACTCGCAGTGTATTTGCCTTGCGGGGTAGCAGCGGTTCAGTAATGAGCTCAAGGGTGGATTCGGGTTCACCAAAACGGCAGTAGCGCAAAAGGGTGTTGCTCATGGCGTTTACTTCACCTCCTCTCGCACAATCAATTTACCCCTCAATAGCAGGATAAATGTCTTCAGGATCAAGAATCCCATCACCAGATTGGCACCGATAAACAGCGGGAAGGAGATCCAGTAGAGTGCACCGCCGGGCGCACTGTGACCCAGTTTAATGGAGGTGGTCGCCAGCGAGGCGACGCCGAAAGAGAAGCTCCAGAAGCTGGGGTTGAAGGGCTGGACGCTATACCACGGGATCAGTCGAAGCATAAACAGCATTTGCAGAAGCCCGTAGCCAAACAGCAGTTTGGCAAACACATCGGCGTTGCCACCGTTAAGGCTGAGCCAGGCACTGCAGGCAACAAACGCCGGGGCCATCTGGATGCCAAGCGAGGTGCGTACCGCCGGGCTCATCTCATCGAGGTTACGCAGTCGGCTTAATATTGCCGGTTCGAGGCTCAGCCAGGAGAGAATGCCCGCCCCGAGAAACAGCAGCCCGACATCCGTAAACCCCATCGCACCAAAGGCCATGGCGCTGATAAAGTTATTAGCGACGGTCGGCAGGTAAAGACCGGGCGTAGTCGCTTCTTTCGGGTGCGTCCCGCGCCAGAGGCCGGCCGTTTGCCAGGCGGAATAGGCCAGTTGTGATGTAACAGCCACGAGGAACAGCACGAGGGCAAGCATAGGGAACCACGGCGTCAGGCCGATGGCGACTAACATGCTGGTCGCCGGAATAAGACTGACAAAACTACTCTTCAACGGATGCGTTATCTCGTCGATGATGGTTGCGCGATGGCGCAGGACACGGTTGGCGAAGGCCACCAATAACAATCCCCAAATCGCAATCGCAAGAATAATCAGCGCATCAGCGGGAAGCGTGGTGACGGGCCAAATGGTGGCCGCAAAACGCCAGGCCAGCCCCAGCCCAATGATGCCGAGAACCATGCCAAAGTAGCCAGCCGGGAGAATAATAGATTTGTTTTTCATGATGTGACTTTTTGAACGAGCGAAGCGCAAAGTGTATAGCGTTGGCCGACCAGCGTAAATTGGCGGTAGAAAAGAGAAGATACGGCGTGACAAGTGACATTGTCACGCCGTGAGGGTGTTATGGTCTTCTGAACAGCACCAGACTGCGGCCTTCAAGTTCGTAATCAGCTTCCTGGGTGATCACCTTGCCACGCTCGTCGGTCTCTGAGGTGGACAGTTCCAGCACCCAGCCCCCTTCACCAAACTGCGGAATACGGAAAGGCACGCTGCCTTCATACGGGTTGAACAACATCAGCACGTCATGCCAGATGCCGGGTTCCGTTTGCAGATCCGGTCGGCCAATATACGCTCCCAAGGTTGTGCCTTCTTCCCATTGCTCAGGCTGCTGGAAACCGCCACCGGCATTAAACCACTCGATCACCATACCGTCGCGCCAGTTTTCCCGGCGCAGCAGGGGCTGGGACGCGCGCAGTTCAATGAGATGGCGGGTAAATTCCCGCATCGCTTCATTGGATTCAGGCAGGTCGTCCCAGTGAATCCAGGAGACTTCGCTGTCCTGACAGTAACCATTGTTGTTGCCCATCTGGCTACGGCCAAACTCATCGCCCGCCAGCAGCATGGGCGTACCGTGCGAGAAGAAGAGTGTGGCGAGGAAATTACGTTTTTGCCGTTCACGGACCGCATTAATGCCCTCGTCCTCCGTCGGACCTTCGGCTCCGTAATTGTATGAACGGTTATCGTTGTGACCGTCGTTATTATCCTCGCCGTTTTCGTCGTTATGCTTCTCGTTATAGGACACCAGGTCATTGAGCGTGAAGCCGTCGTGAGCGGTAATAAAGTTGACGCTTGACCAGGGGCGGCGGCCGCGCTGATCGTAGAGGTCGCCGGACCCCAGCAGGCGAGCGGCAAAATCACCGGAGACGTTATCGCCTTTCCAGTATTCGCGCACCGTATCGCGGTACTTATCGTTCCACTCCGCCCAACCCGGCGGGAACCCGCCGACCTGATAGCCGCCGGGGCCGATATCCCAGGGTTCACCAATCAGTTTCAGCCGTGAGAGCACCGGGTCCTGGGTTATCGCGTCAAAAAAGCCGCCGCGCTGGTCAAAGCCTTCCGGCTCGCGCCCGAGAATGGTGCCGAGGTCGAAACGAAAACCATCGATATGCATCGACTCAGCCCAGTAGCGCAGCGAGTCCATCACCATCTGCAACACGCGCGGGTGCGAGGTGTTCACCGTGTTCCCGGTGCCGGTGTCGTTGATGTAGTAACGATGCTGGTCAGGCAGGGTGCGATAGTAGGAGAAGTTATCGATACCCTTGAAAGAGAGCGTCGGACCGAGTTCATTACCCTCCGCGGTGTGGTTATAAACCACATCCAGAATCACTTCGATACCTGCATCGTGGAACGACCGCACCATATCGCGGAAGCCCTGAATACCTTTCGGGCCGTAATAACGGGAAGCGGGGGCAAAAAAGCCGAGGGTATTGTAGCCCCAGAAATTTTTCAGCCCTCTGTCGAGCAAGTGTTGATCGTCCGGGAACCAGTGAACGGGCAGCAGCTCTACCGAGGTGATCCCCAGACTTTTGATGTAATCGATGCTGGCCTTATGCCCCATGCCTTCAAAATTACCGCGCAGCTCAGGGGGGAGCGCGGAATTGAGCTGGGTAAAGCCTTTCACATGGGTTTCATAAATGACTGATTTGGACCACGGAATGACCGGGCGATTGGCATCCTGCCAGTCAAAGGCATTGGGGTCGATCACCTGGCACTTCGGCATGAAGGGCGCACTGTCGCGCGCATCAAAGGTCAGATCTTTGTCTTCATGGAGCAGTTCATAGGCAAAATGCGCGTCGTTCCACTCAATATTCCCCACCAGTTCCCGTGCATAGGGGTCAATCAGCAGCTTGTTCGGGTTAAAGCGATGACCGTTTTCCGGGTCGTAAGGCCCGTATACGCGATAGCCGTAAAGGGCGCCTGGCTGCAGACCTGGCACATAGCCGTGCCAGATTTCATGGGTATATTCCGGTAATTCAAGGCGGGCGATTTCCGTTTTCCCGCTTGGGTCGAACAAACAGAGCTCGATCCGTTCAGCGTGTGCAGAAAAGATGGCGAAGTTGACCCCTTCGCCGTCAAAGTTTGCGCCGAGCGGCAGGCTTTCACCCGCCGTAATTTCAAACGGTTTTCCGTTAGCCATTCATCCTTCTCCATAACATGTTAATTTTATAATGTTTACAACGGACCAGAATCTTTTTATGGCAAACAAATCAGCCGCTTAGCACCAGCATGCCGGTGATAGTGTCGAGCGTCATTCTGTCTGTCAGCGAAAGGGTTTCGCCGGTCAGGAGGTTCTGATATGAACGCCCCGCAAGGGAGGCGGGGAGCATCACTTCAGTGGCTTCCCATAACCCCTCCTGTGCATTCAGAACCAGACGGGGGAGGACCACGATGAGGGCCTCATCGTCGCGCTGTCGTGCAAACGCAATAACTTGCCTGCTGCGTTTTCCCGTTGGAGTCAGCGGCAGATAGTCGCCATGACGGAACAGCGCAGGGTGTTGTTGGCGAAAATGCAGCAGTCTGGCAATCAATTGCTGCTTGAGTTTACCGCTTTGCATATCAGCATCATCAAAGACAACAGGGTCGCCGATGTCGCCCAGCATGCTCGCGAGCGCCGCATAATCGGGTTCACGACGGTTATCCGGATCCACCAGGCTGAAGTTCAGCGCCTCGCTGCCCTGATAGATATCCGGTACGCCGGGTGCCGCCAGTTTTATCACCGTCTGCGTCAGGCTGTTGATCAACCCGGCACGGATAAAGGGCTGGAGGGAGCGGGTAAAATCCGTGAGAAAGCGTTCATCGCGCAGTAAGTGGGAGACGTAGCCAAGTACCGCCTGCTCGTAGGCGTCATTATTGTTGTCCCAGTTAGTGCGCAACTTCTCTTCACGCAGCGCTTTTTCAACATAGGGTAAAAATCGTTCTTCGAGGGCTTGCAGTCCCGCCCGATCGTCAGGTTTCAGCGAGACCGGCCATGCCCCCGCCAGCGCCTGATAAATCATCCAGATACTGCCGGAACGGGGAGCCAGGCCATCTTCAATCCTGACCACCTGCGCCTGATTCATCTCCCGCCAGCGCACAACATTGTCTGCCCACTGCTGGGGAGCTTCGGTGAGAGTATAAAGACGCGCACGGGTGTCCTCGCCGCGTTTGGTATCGTGGGTTGAGGTGGTGGAAATGGCGTCCGGCTGGCGCTCCCGTCGTGTCTGCATATCCTGATGGAAACGCTCAATGGAGTAGCTGCGCGGCAGCGGCTCAGCGCCCACTTCGTTAAGCGCCAGATCCATATGCTGGCGGAAGAAGAGGGTATCTTCTACCGATTTCGCCATCAGCGGCCCGGTGAGCTGCTGGAAGCGAGTGCGAAATTCATTGGCTTGCTCGGCCGCTTTCGGGCTGACGTCCCCAGCCAGAATACTGACCAGCAGTTGTAGCGCTTCCGGGTGCGGGGCGTTGGGGCTCGCGCTCACGGTTTTCGCCACCGTTTCAAGCATGGCGTTGTCGGCAGCGGTCAGTCCATGTGCCGTGCCATAGGTACGATACACCGGAAACGCCACCAACAGTTCGCGCAGCACGGCTCGTACCGGGGTTTCACTGAGGCTGGCGTTTTCGGTTGCAGCAATCGTCATGCTCATAGAGAGCAGGCGACTGAATTCCCCTTCAAAGTTACGATCCACCATTAACAATTTGGCTTTACGTAACTCGCTCTCCATGTCCACCGAGCGATCGAGCACCGCTTCGTACAAATTAAACAAGGCTTCGGTGTTCTCGCTGTCCACCAGGGCATCTGAGAGCGACGCAATAAATTCATACCCGGTGGTACCCGAAATAGGCCAGTCCGACGGCAGATGTTCACCTTCGCCGAGGATCTTCTCGACGGTGATATAACACTCTGGCCCGGCATGGTGGCGTAACTGCTCAAGATAACCTTTGGGATCGGCCAGACCGTCCACATGATCAACCCGCAGACCGTCTACGGCACCCGAGTGCACCAGTTCAAGAATCAATCGGTGCGTGTCAGCGAACACCGCGTGGTCTTCAACGCGCATGCCCACCAGCCCGGTTATCTCAAAGAAGCGACGATAGGAGAGTTCGAAAGGGGCATTACGCCAGCAGATAAGCCGCCAGGGCTGCCGCTCATGCAGTTCGGCGATAGCGGCGTTATCACTCAGGTTGAGGCCGTCGGTAGTGCCTGGCGCGAGCGGATAAAAGTTATCAAAGTAGGCCAGCGACAGCGTGCCGCTGTTCGGATCTTCTTTAACGCTGAGTTCCCCGTTCTCCAGCACGTTTTCAAAGGTATCGCCTAAAAAAGGCAACGTCAGAGGACGTGACCAGTCGATGTCAAAGTGGTTAGCGTAACGACTCTGTTCGCCGTGCTCGATAACGTCCCGCCACCATGCATTTTCCAGCGAGGCTGCCATGTGGTTTGGCACGATATCGAGTATCAGACCCAGTCCGGCGGCTTTAAGGGCGGTACTCAGGCGGTCAAAGCCCTCGCGCCCCCCAATGGCCGGATCGATGTCATTGGCATCCGTCACATCATAGCCATGGGTGGAGTCGGTCGTGGCGGTGAAGATCGGTGAAGCGTACAAATGGCTGATGCCTAATTTTTTTAAATAGGGTATCAGCGTAACCGCACGATCAAAGGTCATACCGTTACGGAACTGCAGGCGATAAGTCGCGGTTGGAATACTCATTGCGCATCTCCTGACGCAAGACGAACCAGCACCGAATTCGGTGGCAGTTCATGGCCCAGATTGGGCAGAGCAAACAGAGTTTCACCCGGTAAATCCGGCGCGGTATGGATCTCGGTACTGATATTGACCGCCAGGGAAAGCGTGCCTTTCGGGAAGGTCCACGAGACAGCGAAAAAGCCTGGTGCCGTTTGCACGATCTTGCCGGAGTGCCCGCTTGCCGTCGCCAAAAGTGGAACGATATGCTGCTGACGCAGACTCAGAAGATTGCGACTGAGCGCCAGCCAGGCTTTGCCTTCCGGGGTGTCCTGCGCCGCCCAGTTCAGTTTTGACGCTGTAAATGTGCTGAGTGCGTTCGGGTCAGGGACATCGGTACCTTCATAACCCGAGTGGCCTTCGAACTCTTTAGCGCGCCCCTCACGGACGGCGGTGGCAAGATCGCCATGAAAATCAGTAAAAAAGAGGAAAGGCTGCGTCTCGCCGTACTCTTCGCCCATAAACAGCAGCGGAATATGCGGGGAGAGCAGCAATGCTGCATACAGTACCTGGGTGCGTTCAGCGCCCGCCAGCGTGATCAGCCTTTCCCCCAGCGCCCGGTTGCCCACCTGATCGTGGTTCTGAATAAAATCGACAAAGGCCACCGGCGGCTGACCACGGCTATCGACACCGCGTGTTTCCCCGCTCTGCGGCGACACTTCACCCTGATAAACGAAACCTTCAGTCAGTGCGCGCGCAATCATCTTTTCGGGCGCGTCGGCGAAATCTTGGTAATAAGCATGGGTTTCACCGGTAGCAAAGACATGCACGGCGTTGTGGAAATCATCATTCCATTCGCCAGAAAACAGCGGCACTGAACCATCTTCCTGACGCGGATGTAGAGAAATGATGTTGCGACAATCTTCCGTGGTGAGATGGACAGGGCGGTCGGTAATCTCTCGACGAATGCGCTCAGCAATTTCATTGAGGAGGTGTTTTTCGGAATTATCTTCAATCTGATCGATGGCATCGAAGCGTAAACCGTCGAGTTTAAATTCCTTCAACCAGTAAAGTGGCGCGTCGGCAATATAGTGTCGGGCGGCTTCCACATCATAGGCAATACCGGCCCCCCACGGGGTCGAACGCGCTTTATCAAAGAACGCCGGTGAGAGCAGCGGAAGATAATTGCCTTCCGGGCCGAAGTGGTTAAGAACGATATCCAGTACGACGGACAGCCCAAAACCATGTGCGGCGTCGACAAACGCTTTCACATCATCCGGTGTCCCGTAGGCGCTGTGTGGGGCATAAAGCAGGACGCCATCGTATCCCCAACCACGGTTACCCGCAAATTGTGAGAGCGGCATTAACTCAATCTGGGTAATGCCCAGCTCAGCGAGATAAGGGAGCTTGCCGATCGCCGCCTGGAAGGTGCCTTCCTCAGTGAATGTGCCAATATGTAATTCATATACAACGGTTTCTTCCCACGGGCGACCCTTCCAGTTGGTATGCTGCCAGCGGTAGTTTTCCGGATTATAAACCTGTGATGGGCCGTTGACGTCGGCCTTCTGCGCACGTGAAGCGGGATCGGGAACGACCAGCCCATCGGCCAGAACATAATTGTATTCTGTCCCCGGTTTGACGCCTTCAACACGTCGCTCAAACCAGCCATCGCCAGTGGATTGCATCGGCAGATCCTGGCCTGCGAGTCTGAGCGTGACGGTTTGCTGCCCGGTCGCCCAGACGCGAAAAAGCACAGCACCGTCTTCTAGATACTCGGCGCCCCAGCGTTTACTCAATGATTTTGACTCCATTCAACTCCCTCGTTCAGTACAAAGCTGTCAATGGACGGCAAAGGTGCCCGAACCGCCGGACACCCGAAGTCATACGATGAAAATCATAGTCGATTATTGGAAAATAGATGTGACAGTGTCACACATGAAAGGGGGTAATTTGCGGGTAATGAAAGGTGGAGGACACGTTTTCAGGCTGAATCCTGGTCAAGAATGGCCTGGTTTTTCGTAGTTCGACGGATGTGAAAGGATGCAGATATCTTCCTGGGAGCGGATATCTGCCAAAAGATAACTACAAAATACCCTTCAACGCCACGTGGTAGAGCAGCATGATGGTTTTTCCGTCGACAATCTGCCCATTTTCAATGCCCCGAAGCGCGTCGTCCAGCGTCATTTCCAGTACGTCGATATCTTCTCCCTCTGCTTTAACGCCTCCGCCCGCGCTGGTCCGATCCTGCGGGTGATATTCCGCCAGATAGAAGTAGAGTTTCTCGGTAACCGAGCCCGGGCTCATATAGGCCTCAAAAATTTTCTCTACGCGCGTCACCTTATACCCGGTTTCTTCTTCCGCTTCGGCCTT
>DFPL01000287.1 GCA_002377245.1 Enterobacteriaceae bacterium UBA3516 | reverse complement strand
CAGGAGTTCTTCGTGAGTAAAAGGCTCGCCCTCAGCGGTGCCCTGAACCTCAATGATACGACCGTCTTCGGTCATCACCACGTTCATGTCTGTTTCTGCGGCGGAGTCTTCAACATACTCCAGGTCGCACAATGCTTCACCCTTGACGATACCCACGGAAACCGCCGCGACCATCCCTTTCATCGGGTTCGCTTTCAACTTGCCCGCACTCACCAGCGCGTTCAGTGCATCCGCCAGCGCCACACAGGCCCCGGTGATAGATGCCGTACGCGTACCGCCATCGGCCTGAATCACGTCGCAGTCCAGCGTGATGGTATATTCACCCAGCGCGTTTAAATCCACCGCGGCGCGCAGTGCACGGGCAATAAGACGCTGGATTTCCATGGTGCGCCCACCCTGTTTGCCTTTGGCGGCTTCACGGGCGTTACGGGTATGGGTAGAACGCGGCAGCATGCCATATTCAGCGGTGATCCAGCCCTTTCCCTGACCTTTCAGGAAACGCGGCACACCCTCTTCAAGGGTGGCGGTGCACAAAACTTTGGTGTCACCAAATTCAACCAGCACGGAGCCTTCAGCGTGTTTTGTATAGTTACGGGTCAGGGTGACGGGACGCACCTCAGTAGTGCTACGACCTGATGGACGCATGATGATTTCTCCGGCTGTTACCAATGTGGCTGCGCATTATACTGGCTTACCCAGGTTATTCCTATCCTGACAAGCCCATGAAAGCTATAATCCTCGCATCTCTCCTTAAAAAACGGGAACGTCTATGATCCGCAGTATGACCGCCTACGCCCGGCGTGAAATCAAAGGTAGCTGGGGCTCCGCCTCCTGGGAACTGCGCTCGGTTAACCAGCGTTATCTGGAAACCTACTTCCGCATGCCTGAGCAGTTCCGTAGCCTTGAGCCGGTCGTTCGTGAGCGCATCCGTGCGCGTCTGACCCGTGGCAAAATCGAATGCAACCTGCGTTTTGAACCCGATGCCAGCGCACAGGGCGAGCTGATCCTCAACGAGAAGCTGGCTAAGCAGCTGGTCTCGGCAGCGAACTGGGTCAAAATGCAGAGCGATGAAGGTGAAATTAACCCTGTTGATATTCTGCGCTGGCCCGGTGTCATGGCGGCTCAGGAGCAGGATCTGGATGCGATTGCTGCAGAAATCCTCGCCGCCCTTGAAGGTACGCTGGATGACTTTATCGTTTCCCGTGAAACCGAAGGCCAGGCGCTGAAGGCACTGATTGAACAGCGTCTTGATGGCGTGAGCACTGAAGTGAAAAAAGTACGTGCCCAGATGCCAGAAATCCTGCAATGGCAGCGCGATCGTCTGGTTGCCAAGCTGGAAGATGCGCAGGTGCAGCTCGAAAATAACCGTCTGGAGCAAGAGCTGGTGCTGATGGCACAGCGTATTGACGTTGCCGAAGAGCTGGACCGTCTGGACGCACACGTCAAAGAGACCTGGAACATCCTGAAGAAGAAGGAAGCGGTCGGCCGTCGCCTCGACTTTATGATGCAGGAGTTCAACCGTGAGTCGAACACTCTGGCGTCAAAATCGATCAATGCTGATATCACTAACTCAGCCATTGAACTGAAAGTCCTGATCGAACAGATGCGCGAACAGATTCAGAATATCGAGTAACACTGCGCGACAGGCTATGTAAGCCTTTAAATGGTCCCTCCTGTGGGACCATTTTTTTAGCTGCTTTTAGGGAAGATGTTTTTCCACCGCGCCCTTAAGCATGAATAAATCTAATATTTAAAATGAGCTAATAGCCTAATAAACCCGGTAAATAATGAATCAATGCATTACGAAAAGTATCTCTTAAGGCCTCACACAAAAAAATCTCAATCGTGAGCTGAAATACAAAACACTACCCTTACGCCCTCACTGCTGGGGGATACATGCTGCTACACACTCTTTATTTGATTGGTATTACTGCCGAAGCCATGACCGGCGCGCTGGCTGCCGGACGCCGCCGTATGGATACCTTTGGCGTCATCATCATCGCAACCGCTACGGCGCTGGGCGGCGGAACGGTCAGGGATGTGCTGCTTGGGCACTATCCGCTGGGCTGGGTGAAACACCCGGAATATGTCATTATCGTGGCCGTTGCAGCGGTGCTGACCACGCTGGTCGCCCCCGTGATGCCCCATCTTCGCCGCCTGTTCCTGGTCCTCGATGCGCTTGGCCTGATCGTGTTTTCCATTATCGGGGCGCAAATCGCGCTGGAGATGGGCGAAGGTCCGGTCATTGCCTCCATTGCCGCCGTCGTTACCGGTGTGTTTGGTGGCATCCTGCGCGACATGTTCTGCAAACGCATTCCTCTCGTCTTTCAAAAAGAGCTCTACGCGGGCATTTCCTTTGCCGCCGCCGTGTTATATATCGCGTTGCAGCACTATGTCAGCAATCAGGATGTGGTTGTCATCTCGACGCTACTGTTCGGCTTCACGGCACGCATGCTGGCACTGCGCTGGAAACTGAGGCTGCCTGTTTTTCACTATAACCATAACGTGCATTAATCCTGGGCAAAGCCGGAAATGCGCCGCTCGCCAAGCCACTGCGCCAGTGCGGCCACGTCTCGATGACGGGCATAGGTGACCAGTCGCCCGGCAATACCGGCACCGATGCCCGGAAGGCGCTGCCAGCTCCTGGCATCGCGTTCCTGGACCCGATGCCAGGTATCGTCACTCGCGGCCTTTAAGGCTGATTTTGGGATTGGCATACCCAGAGCAGTCACCCAGCGTATAAAGGGTCGCTCGCGGACCATTTCAAAGCGATGCCAGAGCTGCACTCCTCGTGCGGGGGTTAACCCTGCGGTGTTCTGCAACTGCTCAGGCGTGAGTTCCAGCCAGGAAAAGAGGTGCTCAAAGTGCCAGGCCTGATCCAGTACACGCCAACCCGCCTCCCCTAACCCGGCAATATCCAGAGCCTGTTTCGAGCTCAGCCACACCAGCCGGGCCATAAACTGTTCACGGCACTCGGGTGAAGCATAAAAGCAGGTAAGCGGGGTAAAGGTTTTCTCCGGCGGCAGCGGTTTTTCCCTTACCTGACCGCGCCAGACCACATCATCAATACGCGGGATACCCTGCCCGGCCAGACTGACTCGCACCTGATCGCCAGGGGCAATATCCAGCGCCTGCCAGCGTCTGACCGAGCCAATATTCACCCGCTGCACACGCTTATCATCAAGCTGGACAGGCTCAAGCTGCGCCACGACGGCCACCTTTCCGGTGCGCCCTACGGTAAACAGAATCTGTTTAACCTCAGCAACTTGCTCAACCGGCGGGTATTTCCATGCCACGACCCAGCTACCCTGCCCCGGCAGCCAGCGCTTGCCCTCAGGTTCACGCTCGCTTCTTACCACCACGCCGTCTGTCGCAAAAGGCAGTGCTGAGGTGAACCATCGCTCCCTGAGTTTTTCTATGTCATCAGCATTATTCACGGCAATACTGTATTTCTCTGCCCATGCAAAACCCGCTTGCGACAGTAGCTTTCCCCGCTCAGCCAGGTTTTTTGGTCCATCTGGCCAGCTCCAGACGAACAGCGAAACGTCGCTTAACAACGCAGCATCGCGATGACGCATCATTGCGCCCGCCACTTTCGCCCTTGCGTTCATCCCACCCATTTTCTTTTGAATATGACCGGGGCGATGGAGAAAAAGCTCTCCTTGCAGAACGCTGTTCGCCAGCACGCCTGTCACCTTTTTTGGCAGAGAGGGAATCTGGCGGGCGTTTGCTGTCCAGTCCTCTCCTGCAAGGCCATTACCGCGACTGATAACCTGTGTAAGCTCGCCGTGACGATAAACCAGCGTCACAGCCACACCATCTATCTTTGGCTGCACCCAAAGCGCCGACTTTCCGTGCATCCATTTTTGCAGCGCAGCTTTGCTCCGCACTTTCTCAACCCCCGTATGGGCAACAGGGTGGTTCTGAGTGCCGTCGGGTAACGCGGGTGTCGTGCTCATCTCAACCCCGAAGCAACGTCGCCAGGTCTCCAGCCGTGCCGTAAGGGTGTCATACACATCATCACTGACTGCACTGGCGCCTTGCTGCCAGTAATCATCATTCCACTGGCTTATCTGCTGCTCCAGGCGGGCAATCTCTTGCTGCGCCTGCGTGGGCGACCAGACCGGGCAGGCCGCACATGCCCAGGCGCTATAAAGCAGAGTGATAATTAAAATGCCTGTCCTGATTGCCATAAGTTCGTCTCCTTACCGGGATGGCAAGGGTATATCTGACGACACGACCGCGTTCGAGCGGTAAAAAGAGGGAGTGCGAGGCGGCTTCAGCGATATTATGTCTGTTGCAGAAAACTAACGACAAATCAGGGAAAAGGCGCGCATAACTGGATAATCGGCAGTAAAAAGTGTGACGGGGGCTACGTCACATTGCGCCGTTGTGTATAATAGGCACGTATGTAAGTTTCCTTTCGCAATTCACATACAAAAGACTCTCATGGCTCAAGGCACGCTTTATATTGTTTCCGCCCCCAGTGGCGCGGGTAAATCAAGCCTCATTCAGGCTTTATTAAAAACCCAACCGTTGTATGACACCCAGGTTTCTGTTTCACACACCACGCGCGCGCCGCGTCCGGGTGAGGTGCACGGTGAACACTATTTCTTTGTGAATCACGACGAATTTAAGTTGATGATTAACGATGATGCTTTCCTTGAGCATGCCGAGGTTTTTGGCAACTATTACGGCACATCCCGCGCCACCATTGAGCAAGTGCTTAAAACCGGTGTGGATGTTTTCCTCGACATCGACTGGCAGGGCGCGCAGCAAATTCGTTCAAGAATGCCGCAGGCGCGCAGCATTTTTATTCTGCCACCGTCGAAAGTCGAACTGGACAGACGCCTGCGCGGTCGCGGTCAGGACAGCGAAGAGGTGATTGCGAAACGAATGGCGCAGGCAGTTGCTGAAATGAGCCATTACGCCGAGTATGATTACCTTATTGTGAATGATGATTTTGATACCGCGTTGGGCGATCTGAAAAACATCATTCGCGCCGAACGTCTGCGCATGAGCCGCCAAAAACAGCGACATGACGCTTTAATCAGCAAACTATTGGCAGACTGACACCAGTTTCAGTATCATGCCCAGTCATTTCTTCACCTGTGGAGCATTTTAATTATGGCACGCGTAACTGTTCAGGACGCTGTTGAGAAAATTGGTAACCGTTTTGACCTGGTACTGGTCGCCGCGCGTCGCGCTCGTCAGATGCAGGTAGGCGGAAAGGATCCGCTGGTACCGGAAGAAAACGATAAAACCACCGTTATCGCTCTGCGTGAAATCGAAGAAGGTCTGATCAACAACCAGATCCTCGACGTGCGTGAGCGCCAGGAACAGCAAGAGCAGGAAGCCGCTGAATTACAAGCCGTTACCGCTATTGCTGAAGGTCGTCGTTAATCACAAAGCGGGTCGCCCTTGTATCTGTTTGAAAGCCTGAATCAGCTGATTCAACACTATCTGCCGGAAGACCAGATTAAGCGTCTGCGGCAGGCGTACCTCGTTGCACGTGACGCTCACGAGGGCCAGACACGTTCAAGCGGTGAACCCTATATCACGCACCCGGTAGCGGTAGCCTGTATCCTGGCCGAGATGAAACTCGACCACGAAACGCTAATGGCCGCCCTGCTGCATGACGTGATTGAAGATACCCCCGCCACCTACCAGGATATGGAACAGCTGTTTGGCAAAAGCGTTGCCGAGCTGGTGGAAGGGGTGTCAAAGCTTGATAAGCTGAAGTTCCGCGACAAGAAAGAAGCGCAGGCTGAAAACTTTCGCAAGATGATTATGGCGATGGTGCAGGATATCCGCGTCATTCTCATCAAACTTGCTGACCGCACCCATAACATGCGCACGCTGGGCTCACTTCGCCCGGACAAGCGTCGCCGCATCGCCCGTGAAACCCTCGAAATCTACAGCCCGCTGGCGCACCGTTTAGGTATCCATCACATTAAAACCGAGCTGGAAGAGCTGGGCTTTGAAGCGTTGCACCCAAACCGTTATCGCGTCATTAAAGAAGTGGTGAAAGCCGCGCGCGGCAACCGTAAAGAGATGATTNNGATATCTACGCGTTCCGCGTGATCGTCCACGATGCCGACACCTGCTACCGCGTGCTTGGCCAGATGCACAGCCTCTATAAGCCACGTCCCGGTCGCGTGAAAGATTACATCGCCATTCCGAAAGCGAACGGCTATCAATCTTTGCATACCTCGATGATTGGCCCGCACGGTGTTCCGGTTGAAGTGCAGATCCGCACCGAAGACATGGACCAGATGGCGGAAATGGGGGTGGCGGCACACTGGGCGTATAAAGAAGACGGTGGCGAAAGCAGCACCACGGCACAAATCCGCGCCCAGCGCTGGATGCAAAGTCTGCTGGAACTGCAACAAAGCGCAGGCAGCTCCTTTGAATTTATCGAGAGCGTAAAATCTGATCTCTTCCCGGATGAGATTTATGTTTTCACCCCGGAAGGCCGCATTGTCGAACTGCCGGCTGGCGCGACCCCGGTCGACTTCGCCTATGCCGTGCATACCGATATCGGCCACGCCTGTGTAGGCGCACGCGTCGACCGCCAGCCTTACCCGCTTTCGCAGTCGCTTGCCAGCGGCCAGACGGTGGAAATCATTACCGCACCGGGCGCTCGCCCGAACGCGGCGTGGCTGAACTTTGTCGTCAGCTCGAAAGCCCGTGCCAAAATCCGCCAATTGCTGAAAAACCTCAAGCGTGATGATTCCGTCAGCCTGGGCCGTCGTCTGCTTAACCACGCGTTGGGCGGCAGCCGCAAGCTGGCCGAGATCCCACAAGAACACATTCAGCGCGAACTGGACCGCATGAAGCTGGCGTCACTGGACGATCTGCTGGCCGAAATCGGTCTCGGCAACGCCATGAGCGTTGTGGTAGCGAAGAACCTGCAACAAGGTGACGCAACGGCGGTAACGCAAAGCATCACCAGCATTAGCAGCGGCCACAGTCATCTGCCTATCAAAGGTGCAGATGGTGTGCTCATCACCTTTGCAAAATGCTGCCGTCCTATTCCGGGTGACCCGATCGTGGCCCACGTCAGCCCAGGTAAAGGGCTGGTCATTCACCATGAGTCCTGCCGTAACATTCGTGGCTACCAGAAAGAGCCGGAAAAATACATGGCGGTCGAGTGGGATAAGGACACCGCGCAGGAATTTATCACCGAAATCCGGGTGGATATGTTCAACCACCAGGGGGCACTGGCGAACCTGACGGCCGCAATCAACACCGCCTCTTCCAATATTCAAAGCCTGAATACGGAAGAGAAAGACGGTCGCGTTTACAGCGCTTATATCCGCCTGACCTCTCGCGATCGTGTGCATCTGGCAAACATCATGCGCAAAATTCGCGTGATGCCGGACGTTATTAAAGTCACCCGTAACCGAAATTAATTTTATACACAAAATCATTCGAATTGCGTCACAAAACGCTTTAGCGTTTTGAACAGCGCTTGCGCTGGCCCTGAAAGGGTGAGGCTGCAAGCCGAATAACGCAGCAAACGAATGAATCCCCGGGAGCGTACAAAAGTACGTGACTGGGGTGAGAGAGTGCAGCTAACGCTGAGGCAATTTGAAGAATGAAGTGTATATGAATGAACAACGTTATGCGCGCATTCGCGAAATGCTCGCCAGGCGTCAACCGGACCTGACCGTCTGCATGGAGCAGGTCCACAAACCTCATAACGTTTCTGCGATCATTCGTACGGCAGACGCCGTGGGTGTGCATGAAGTGCATGCCGTCTGGCCGGGCAACAATTTACGCACCATGGCCGGTGCAGCCGCAGGGAGCAACAGCTGGGTGGACGTGAAAACCCACGCTAATATCCGCGATGCCGTTACCCACATTAAAGCTTCGGGTATGCAGGTGCTGGCAACGCATCTTTCCGCAAAGGCCGTGGATTTTCGCGATATCGACTACACCCGCCCGACCTGTATTCTGATGGGCCAGGAAAAAACCGGGATCACCCAGGAGGCGCTGGATCTGGCGGATCAGGACATTATCATCCCGATGATTGGCATGGTGCAGTCGCTGAATGTCTCCGTCGCCTCGGCCCTCATCCTCTATGAAGCGCAACGTCAGCGGCAAAATGCCGGGATGTACGAGCGGGAAAACAGCATGCTGCCGGACGACGTGCAGCAACGTCTGCTGTTCGAAGGCGGCTACCCGGTGCTGGCGCGCGTTGCCAAACGCAAAGGTCTGCCCTATCCCCGCGTTAATCTGCAAGGGGAAGTCGACGCCGACGAAAGCTGGTGGGCGACCATGCAGGCCTCAAGGTAAAACATATGCAAGGTCGCCTGTTAGATTCTATTCCCCTTAATACCTTAACCGGCGTTGGCGCGGCGCAAAGCTACCGACTTGCGAAGATTGGCCTGCATACCCTGCAGGATTTACTCTTACACCTGCCGCTGCGCTACGAAGACCGCACCCAGCTTTATCCAATTAACGATCTGCTGCCGGGCATTTACGCCACGGTGGAAGGGGAAGTGCTGAACTGCAATATCACTTTTGGCGGGCGTCGCATGATGACCTGCCAGATAAGCGACGGTTCCGGCATCCTCACCCTGCGTTTCTTCAACTTCAACGCAGCGATGAAAAACAGCCTGGCAACCGGGCGCCGCGTGTTGGCGTACGGCGAAGCAAAACGCGGGAAATACGGCGCGGAGATGATCCACCCGGAATACCGCGTACAGGGCGATCTCAGTACGCCCGAGCTACAGGAAACCCTGACCCCGGTTTACCCAACCACCGAAGGGGTGAAGCAGGCCACGTTGCGCAAGCTCACCGACCAGGCGCTGGACTTACTGGATACCTGCGCCATTGCTGAGCTTTTACCGCCTGAGCTGGCGCAAGGGCTGATGCCCCTGCCAGAAGCTCTGCGCACGCTCCATCGCCCGCCGCCATCGCTTCAGTTAGTGGATCTGGAAACCGGGAAACATCCGGCGCAGCGCCGTTTGATTCTGGAAGAGTTGCTGGCACATAACCTGAGCATGCTGGCCGTGCGGGCAGGCGCACAGCGTTATCACGCGAAGCCGCTTGCGGCAAATGACGCGTTGAAAAATAACCTGCTGGCTTCACTGCCGTTTAAGCCCACCGGCGCGCAGGCGCGTGTGGTGGCAGAAATTGAACACGATATGTCACTCGACGTGCCGATGATGCGGTTGGTGCAGGGAGATGTCGGCTCCGGTAAAACCCTGGTCGCCGCACTGGCCGCACTGCGGGCAATTGCCAACGGTAACCAGGTGGCGCTGATGGCCCCTACCGAATTGCTGGCCGAACAGCACGCCAATAACTTCCGCAGTTGGTTTGAACCATTGGGCATTGAAGTGGGCTGGCTGGCCGGTAAGCAAAAAGGGAAAGCGCGTCAGGCACAACAGGACGCTATTGCCAGTGGTCAGGTGCAGATGGTGGTGGGCACCCACGCCATCTTCCAGGAACAGGTGCAATTTAATGGCCTGGCACTGGTGATTATCGACGAACAACACCGTTTCGGCGTTCATCAGCGTCTGGCGCTGCGGGAAAAAGGCCAGCAACAGGGCTTCCACCCCCATCAGCTAATCATGACCGCCACCCCGATTCCGCGTACCCTGGCCATGACCGCATATGCCGATCTCGACACCTCCGTGATCGATGAAATGCCGCCAGGCCGTACGCCCGTTACCACCGTGGCGATACCGGATACCCGACGTAACGACATCATCAACCGTGTGCGCAATGCCTGTGTCGAGGAGAGCCGTCAGGCCTACTGGGTGTGTACATTGATTGAAGAGTCTGACCTGCTTGAAGCCCAGGCGGCAGAAGCGACCTGGGAAGAGCTGAAACTGGCGCTGCCGGAGCTCAACGTCGGCCTGGTACACGGGCGCATGAAACCCGCGGAAAAACAGGCGGTAATGCATGCCTTCAAGCAGGGCGAACTGCATTTATTGATTGCCACCACGGTTATCGAAGTGGGCGTGGATGTGCCTAATGCCAGCCTGATGATTATCGAAAACCCTGAACGTCTGGGTCTTGCGCAACTGCACCAGCTTCGTGGTCGTGTCGGCCGCGGCGCGGTGGCTTCCCATTGCGTACTGCTCTACAAATCGCCGCTGTCGAAGACCGCACAAATGCGTCTGCAGGTGCTGCGCGACAGCAACGACGGCTTTGTGATTGCGCAAAAGGACCTGGAAATTCGCGGCCCTGGCGAGCTGCTCGGTACCCGCCAGACCGGCAATGCCGAATTCAAAGTCGCGGATCTGCTGCGCGACCAGGCGATGATCCCGGAAGTGCAGCGCATTGCCCGCCACATCCACGAACGCTATCCGCAGCAGGCACAAGCGCTGATTGAACGCTGGATGCCGGAAACCGAACGTTATTCAAACGCCTGATCACCGCTTGTGATAGACGTTACTAAAGCTAACGTTCATACCGCCGCAGTAGCCGCTATCTCTGACGATTAGGTTGCCGTTGACCAGTTGTGCCGTCCCGCTGCACGTGTACTCCTCTTTCGGGTTTCCCCAGTGCAGCGCATTTCCTTGTGGCGTGATTGTTTCATCGAGATCGCCCGTATGGACAACGTCATAGCCTGCCGAATTTTTGCCGCCATACCAGGTCGCCTGGCCGTTGAGATTGATCTGCCCTTTTCCGACAGAGGTAATATCAATCTCATCGTCCCCTACTTCGGCACGCCATTTTCCGGTCCACTCGGCAAGCGTCGCGCTAGCTATCGGCTGCTTTTCTAAGTTTTTGGTGGGCAACCAGCCTACAAATTCATGCTTTTTACCCGAGTACCAGACGCAGCTCCAGCCCGGCACTTCCTGCGCCACCAGTACCGTGTTGCCCGCCACCAGATACGGTTTTGTTGCGCAGGCCTCGCCCTGCCCCGGGCAACCGTCATCATCGCGATAGAAATGCACTTTTGCATCATCACCGGCTTTTACTTTTGCCTGATTGAAGACGCCCGGCCAGGTGGGGAAATAGCCATTGCGGCAGCTATGCAGGTCATAGTCATCAGCGAGGCACCCGGCGGAGAAAAAGGCCAGTGCGAGCAGTATTTTTCCTTTCATTTCAATCCCTAAGTTTTAATTATCATGTGCGATTGCCGATGATTCTACCATTGCGCAAATCCTGTGGAGCGATAAATGCGCAGACCACCTAAAATCGGTGGGTCTTAGAACCCAATCTACCACTCTCAACTTTCTTTATAAAACTACGTTGTATTGGTAAGCAACCGTTTGCTTTTACCAAACAGTCCGCTAGAATCTGCGCTTTTCCATCAGGGGATTGCTTGAGATGTCTGTCAACACCGTCGAGTCCGAAAATGCGCAAACGGTTGCGCATACCCAGCCTAGTGAACTGATCTATCGTCTTGAAGATCGCCCGCCGATAGCGCAAACCCTTTTTGCCGCCCTGCAGCACCTGCTGGCAATGTTTGTCGGCGTGATCACGCCAGGCCTGCTGATTTGCCAGGCGCTGGGTTTACCGGCTCAGGACACGCAGCACATCATCAGCATGTCCCTGTTCGCCTCCGGCGTGGCATCCATTATCCAGATTAAAGCCTGGGGCCCGGTGGGTTCCGGCCTGCTATCGATTCAGGGAACCAGTTTTAACTTTGTTGCGCCGCTGATTATGGGCGGTACGGCGCTGAAAACCGGTGGTGCCGATGTGCCGACCATGATGGCAGCGCTGTTCGGCTCCCTGATGCTGGCAAGCTGCACCGAGATGGCTATCTCCCGCATTCTGCCGTTTGCCCGTCGTGTCATCACCCCGCTGGTCTCTGGCGTGGTGGTGATGATTATCGGCCTGTCGCTGATTCAGGTTGGCCTGACCTCAGTAGGCGGTGGCTTTGGCGCGATGGCAAACCACACCTTTGGCGCACCGAAAAACCTGTTATTAGCCGGTATTGTTCTCGCCATCATTATCCTGCTTAACCGCCAGCGTAACCC
>DFPL01000185.1 GCA_002377245.1 Enterobacteriaceae bacterium UBA3516 | reverse complement strand
ATCGAAGAGAACGCCCTGAAAGCGGCGAATATCGATATCTAATCCGCACTGAAAATTAAAAGCCCGGTGGCATCATGCCTCCGGGCTTTTTTTTGCCGGTAAAAAGAGGAATCTCTCGCTGCGATCCTGGCCCCTTTTCCCCCGACTCTTTTGCTGTTTTTTGAGCTAAATCGCGTTAGCATGAGTCTGGAATTATTTACTCCGGGGATCTCATGGCTATCAAACTTATCGCAATCGATATGGACGGAACACTGCTGTTACCCGACCATACCATCTCTCCTGCTGTTAAAAACGCTATTGCAGCTGCACGCGAACGCGGCGTCAAAGTGGTACTGACCACTGGCCGTCCTTATGCCGGGGTGCACGCTTACGTCAAAGAGCTGCATATGGAGCGTGATGGGGATTACTGCATCACTTATAACGGCGCACTGGTACAAAACGCCAGTGACGGCAGCACGGTGACGCAAACAGCGCTGAGTTATGACGATTACCTGTATCTGGAAAAGCTGTCCCGCGAAGTCGGTTCTCACTTCCATGCGCTCGACCGCAACACGCTCTACACCGCTAACCGCGACATCAGTTACTACACGGTGCATGAATCCTATGTCGCGACCATCCCGCTGGTGTTCAGTGAACCGGAAAACATGGACCCGAACACGCAGTTCCTGAAAGTCATGATGATCGACGAACCGGAGATACTGGATAAAGCCATCGCGCGTATTCCGGCGGAAGTAAAAGAGAAATATACCGTGCTGAAAAGCGCGCCATACTTCCTGGAAATACTCGATAAGCGCGTGAACAAAGGCACGGGCGTGAAATCACTGGCTGATGTGCTGGGCATCAAACCGGAAGAGATAATGACCATTGGCGATCAGGAAAACGACATCGCGATGATCGAATATGCCGGCATGGGTGTTGCGATGGATAACGCTATTCCCTCCGTTAAAGAGGTGGCCAACTTTGTCACCAAATCGAACCTCGAAGACGGCGTGGCGTACGCCATCGAGAAGTTTGTGCTGAACTGATGGTCGCGACAGGCAAGGGCCATTACGCCCTTGCCTCGGTGACGTCGTCCTGGGTAACACGAATATGGCTTACCCCGCTTTTCATGATTGCGCTGCGTATCCATGGCGTCGTCAGACAACGGTTTTTCACCACTTTTCCCATCAATTTGATGCGTAATCCCAGCGTTTTTCGCTCATATACCGCATTGGCGTTTTCGGGTGCCTGATGCAGAACGCCAGCCAGAATTTCCGCACTGTCCAGCGCGTAGCTGATTCCTTCCAGAGAGCTGGCGCTGATAAATCCTGCCGCCTCGCCAATCAAAAAGGCATTCTCTTTTCCACACACAAAATCTTTCCAGCGTGACGGGCACAGCACGGTGCATTTTTCGTTTTTGACCGGCTCGCCAAAGCGAAAGTCGAACGGTACGAGGCGGGTTTTGAGCGCCTCAAAATGTTCACGTCCTTCTTTCATAGCAAACGCCCCACCAAAGATGAAAAATCCGTCTTTAGAAATGCTCCATGCATAACAATCGGTGGTGTGATTATCGAAGACACAGGAATAAAACGGCGACGGATGGGTGTCCTTAAACCACTGCTGTAGCGCAACATATTTGCGGATTTCATGCGTTGGGTATAACTGGCGTCGCACCATAGAGTTTGCTCCATCACCGCCAACAAGATAAGTCGCCGTGGCGTGCCGGGTGACGCCTTCAACGACGTAGCTCAAATGCCAGAGGCCGTTCTCACGCCAGATTTTGCGGCATAAGGCGTCGTGATGAACGGTAACCGAAGCGGGAATCAGCGATTTCATCCATAAATCAAAGGCGTGCCTGTCGATATTGAGATAGCTGCGCTGGTAGTTGCGCGCCACTCCCGTCTGCACATCCAGCGTTTGTACGCTAAAAATCTGCGGATCGGCCATCACATGCTTCGGCATCGTAATCCCCATGCGAATAAACGAACGTTGCGCATCCGGTGCAAGCAATCCGCCGCAGGGTTTCATAAACCCGCCCGTGCCACGCTGCTGCTTTTTATCCAGTGCGAGCACGCTTTTCTTACCTGCCAGCTGCCGGGCCAGCGCCGCGCCCGCAGGCCCCAGACCAATAATCGCTACGTCAAAATGTTGCATATCCCCTCCATTCATTGATGAGGAGAATAAATGGCGCACGTGAAGTCAGAGTGAAGTGTAACGAGAGCAATTTTGTGATCTGTAGTACGTTTTGCGATCTAAATTGTAGTACAACCATTATTGATTGTACTACATTCTTATCCATCGGAATGAGAGCTCGACAGGTTTGTACTGCAAAGATGAGGCGAATATCACCGGTCGAGGTAAAGTAGGCATGCACACACTGTGAATAAGGGCACGCCATGACTCTCACCAAAACCGACCGCATCATCGTTACGCTGGGGCACCAGATTGTCGGTGGAAAATATGTCCCCGGATCGGCACTTCCGGCGGAAGCAGAACTTTGCGAGGAGTTTGAAACCTCGCGCAACATCATTCGCGAAGTCTTTCGCTCGTTAATGGCGAAGAGACTGATCGAGATAAAACGCTATCGCGGCGCATTTGTGACACCGCGCAACCAGTGGAATTACCTCGATACCGAGGTACTGCAATGGGTGCTGGAGCATGACTATGACCCGCGACTCATCAGTGCGATGAGTGAGGTGAGAAACCTGGTGGAACCTGCAATTGCCCGCTGGGCAGCGGAGAGGGCCACCTCCAGCGATCTCGCGCAAATTGAGGCAGCACTGAACGACATGATTGCGAATAACCAGGATCGCGATGCGTTCAATGAGGCGGATATTCGTTACCACGAAGCGGTGCTGGAGTCGGTGCACAACCCGGTATTACAGCAACTGACCGTGGCCATTAGCTCGCTTCAACGGGCGGTATTTGAACGAACCTGGATGGGTGATGAAGGCAACATGCCGAAAACGCTCCAGGAACATAAAGCACTGTTCGATGCGATACGGCATCAGGACGGTAATGCGGCAGAGCAGGCGGCACTGGCCATGATTGCCAGCTCGACACAAAGGTTGAAGGAAATCACATGACATCTCGCTACATCGCCATTGACTGGGGATCAACCAATCTGCGCGCCTGGCTGTATCAGGGCGAAGAGTGCCTGGAGAGCAGGCAATCCGAAGCAGGGGTCACAAAACTGAACGGTAAATCCCCGCAGGCGGTGTTAGCAGAAGTGACCCACGGCTGGCGCGATGCTGCCACGCCCGTCGTGATGGCTGGAATGATAGGTAGTAATGTGGGCTGGAAAATTGCCCCCTATTTACCGGTTCCAGCGCATTTCTCTGCCATTGGTGAGCAACTCACCTCTGTTGGCGACAAGATCTGGATTATTCCCGGCCTTTGCGTCTCCCGCGATGACAACCGTAACGTCATGCGCGGCGAAGAAACGCAACTGCTGGGCGCAGTGTCACTCTCTCCTTCTTCTGTCTATGTCATGCCCGGCACCCACTGCAAATGGGTGCAGGCCGATGCCGGGCAGGTTCATGATTTTCGTACGGTGATGACCGGTGAACTGCATCATCTGCTGCTGAATCATTCGCTGGTGGGCGCAGGCCTGCCCGAGCAGGAAACCTCTGCTGAGGCTTTCAGCGCCGGTCTGGCGCGCGGTCTCGCCACGCCAGCCATCCTGCCGCAACTCTTTGAAGTTCGCGCCGCCCATGTGCTCGGCAATCTGCCGCGTGAACAGGTCAGCGAGTTTTTATCCGGCCTGTTGATTGGTGCGGAAGTGGTCAGCATGGCGGCGCACTTCAGCGCACCTCAGGTCACTATTGTCTCGGGTAGCGCGCTGGCAAACCGGTATCAACAGGCGCTGGAAGCGATGGGCCGCAAAGCCGTGGTCATTTCTGGCGACACCGCATTTCAGACAGGAATAAGGAGCATCGCTCATGCAGTGGCAAACTGATCTTCCCCTTATCGCGATTCTGCGCGGCATCACCCCCGACGAGGCCCTGGCTCACGTTGGCGCGGTGATCGATGCTGGATTCGACGCGGTGGAAATCCCGCTTAACTCCCCGGCGTGGGAAAAAAGCATTCCAGCGGTTGTGAATGCGTTTGGCGACAGAGCGCTGATCGGCGCAGGTACCGTGTTACAGCCGGAGCAGGTGGATAGCCTGGCGAAGATGGGCTGCAAGCTTATCGTCACCCCCAACATCAACCCTGAGGTCATTCGCCGCGCGGTGGGCTACGGCATGACCGTCTGCCCGGGATGCGCCACGGCGACAGAAGCCTTTACTGCGCTTGAAGCGGGCGCCCAGTCGCTGAAGATTTTCCCGTCGTCGGCCTTTGGCCCGGATTACATCAAAGCGCTGAAAGCGGTCTTACCCGCCAGCGTGCCGGTCTTTGCCGTTGGCGGCGTCACGCCAGAAAACCTGGCCCAATGGATGAAAGCCGGTTGTATCGGCGCGGGGCTGGGCAGCGATCTCTATCGCGCCGGGCAGTCCGTAGAGCGTACCGCCCAGCAGGCGGCAGCATTTGTGAAAGCGTATCGAGAGGCAGTGAAATGAAAATAACGAAACTCACCACGTACCGTTTACCCCCGCGCTGGATGTTCCTCAAAATCGAAACCGATGAAGGGATCGTAGGCTGGGGCGAGCCTGTCATCGAAGGACGTGCCCGTACGGTTGAAGCGGCGGTACATGAGCTGAGTGATTATCTGATTGGTCAGGACCCGGCGCGTATTAACGACCTGTGGCAGGTGATGTACCGCGCGGGCTTCTATCGTGGCGGCCCGATTCTGATGAGTGCCATTGCCGGGATTGACCAGGCGCTGTGGGACATCAAAGGTAAAGTCCATAACGCACCGGTCTGGCAGCTGATGGGCGGCCTGGTGCGCGACAAAATCAAAGCCTACAGCTGGGTTGGCGGTGACCGTCCGGCAGAGGTTATTGACGGCATTAAAACCCTGCGCAACATCGGCTTTGATACCTTCAAGCTGAACGGCTGCGAAGAGATGGGCGTGATTGATAACTCACGTGCGGTGGACAGGGCGGTCAATACCGTGGCGCAAATTCGTGAAGCCTTTGGCAACGATATTGAGTTTGGTCTTGATTTCCACGGCCGCGTCAGCGCGCCAATGGCCAAAGTCCTGATCAAAGAACTCGAACAGTATCGTCCGTTATTCATTGAAGAGCCGGTACTGGCCGAGCAGGCGGAATATTATCCGCGCCTCGCCGCGCAAACGCATATTCCGATTGCGGCTGGCGAGCGTATGTTCTCTCGTTTTGAATTTAAACGTGTCCTGGAAGCGGGGGGAATTGGCATCTTGCAGCCGGATTTATCGCACGCAGGCGGTATTACCGAGTGCTACAAGATTGCTGGCATGGCGGAAGCCTACGATGTGGCACTGGCGCCGCACTGTCCGCTGGGTCCGGTGGCGCTGGCGGCCTGTTTGCACGTCGACTTTGTCTCCCACAATGCAGTATTCCAGGAGCAGAGCATGGGCATTCACTACAACAAAGGTGCTGAGCTGCTCGACTTCGTGAAAAACAAAGAAGACTTCAACATGGAAGGCGGCTTCTTTAAACCCTTAATGAAACCAGGCCTTGGCGTGGACATTGATGAAGAGAAAGTCATCGAGTTGAGTAAGCATGCGCCAGACTGGCGTAACCCGGTTTGGCGGAATGAAGACGGCACCGTCGCCGAATGGTGATGTCCGTCATACTTCGCGCCGCAGATGCGTTGGCTGCGATTGCGCACCCCAGTCACTTACTTATGTAAGCTCTTGGGGATTTGCAATCTTGCCGCCTTCCTGCGACACGAATTATTTAGGACATCCCTCTTATTTATAAAAATTAAACACACCCTCTGAAACTACAGGGCATGGTGAGCGGCCTCGCTATGCCCAAAATCTGGAGACAGATTGCGATGGATATTTCAGTTACTGCTGCAAAAGTCGGTCGTCGGCGTTACCTGACGCTGGTGATGATCTTTATTACGGTTGTTATTTGTTATGTCGACAGGGCTAACCTTGCGGTGGCGTCGGCCCATATTCAGGAAGAGTTTGGTATCAGTAAGGCTCAAATGGGGTATGTCTTCTCTGCCTTTGCCTGGCTGTACACCCTCTGCCAGATCCCCGGCGGCTGGTTCCTCGACCGTGTGGGGTCACGCTTAACCTACTTTATTGCCATTTTCGGCTGGTCGGTTGCCACGCTTTTCCAGGGCTTTGCGACAGGGTTGATGTCACTGATTGGCCTGCGCGCCATTACCGGGATTTTCGAAGCACCTGCTTTCCCGACCAACAACCGCATGGTGACCAGCTGGTTCCCGGAGCATGAGCGCGCCTCTGCGGTCGGCTTCTATACCTCGGGGCAGTTTGTCGGACTGGCGTTCCTGACGCCGCTGCTTATCTGGATTCAGGAGATGTTGAGCTGGCACTGGGTGTTCATTGTCACCGGCGGCATCGGCATCGTCTGGTCACTGATCTGGTTTAAGGTATATCAGCCGCCGCGTCTGACCAAAAGCGTGAGTCCGGCAGAGCTTGAGTACATTCGCGAAGGCGGTGGGCTGATTGATGGCGATGCGCCGGTCAAAAAAGAGGCGCGCCAGCCGTTAACCAAAGCTGACTGGAAGCTGGTATTCCATCGCAAGCTGGTGGGCGTTTATCTGGGGCAGTTTGCCGTAACCTCAACGTTGTGGTTCTTCCTGACCTGGTTCCCGAACTATCTGACTCAGGAAAAAGGCATTACCGCACTGAAAGCCGGTTTCATGACCACCGTGCCGTTCCTCGCTGCTTTCTTTGGCGTGCTGCTTTCTGGTTGGCTGGCTGACCGTCTGGTGCGTAAAGGTTTTTCCCTGGGCGTGGCGCGTAAAACACCCATTATCTGCGGGCTGCTGATCTCAACCTGCATCATGGGGGCCAACTACACCAACGATCCGGTATGGATTATGACCCTGATGGCCATCGCCTTCTTTGGTAACGGCTTTGCTTCTATCACCTGGTCGCTGGTCTCTTCCCTGGCGCCGATGCGCCTGATTGGCCTGACGGGCGGGGTGTTTAACTTTGTCGGTGGTCTGGGCGGCATTACTGTACCGCTGGTGATTGGCTACCTGGCGCAGGACTACGGTTTCGGCCCGGCGCTGGTCTATATCTCAGTGGTAGCCCTGGTGGGCGCGCTCTCTTACATTCTGCTGGTGGGCGATGTAAAACGGGTAGGTTAATCCCTCTGCCTTGCGATACCCTGATGCAAAACATGGCATCAGGGTTATTCATTACATGAAACAGATCACCACCGCACCCCGTCATCATCAACTCACCAATATTCACACCTGGACCCCCGACAGCCAGTGGCTGGTATTTGATGTTCGCCCTTCCGGCGCCTCGTTTACCGGTGAAACCATTGAGCGCGTCAATATTCATACTGGCGTGGTCGAGGTTATCTACCAGGCGTCTGAAGGTGCGCACGTTGGCGTCGTGACGGTTCATCCTCATGATGAAAAATATGTGTGTATCCACGGCCCGGAAAACCCGGATGCCGACTGGCACTATGACTTCCACCACCGCCGGGGTGTCATCACCACCCACGGCAAAACCGCGAATCTGGATGCGATGGATATCACCGCGCCCTATACCCCAGGTGCATTGCGCGGCGGCAGTCATGTCCATGTTTTCAGCCCTGACGGTGAAAGCGTCAGCTTTACCTATAACGATCATGTGATGCATGAGTGGGACACACGTTGTGACCTGCGTAATGTGGGGGTAGCCGTGCCCTATGGCCCGGTGGCGCCTGGTGGTAAGCATCCGCGTGAATATGCAGGCAGTCACTGGTGCGTGCTGGTCAGTCATACAACCGTTAACCCCATGCCTGGCAGCGATGAGATTAACCGGGCCTACGAAGAGGGCTGGGTCGGTAACGGCAGGATTGCGTTTATTGGCGATACTCTTTCGATAAAAGGCGAGAAAGTGCCAGAACTGTTTATTGTGACGTTGCCTGAGAGTGCGTCCGGCTGGAAACAGGCGGGCGATGCGCCACTGGAGGGGACGGCAACCACCCTGCCTGCGCCGCCGAAAGGCGTTATTCAGCAGCGACTAACGTTCACCCATCAGCGCACCTGGCCTGGGCTGGTTAACGTTCCGCGGCACTGGGTGCGCAGCAATCCGCAGGCGACGCACATTGCGTTTCTGATGCGAGACGACGCGGGCGTTGTGCAGCTCTGGCTGATATCCGCCGAGGGGGGAGAGCCACAGCAGCTGACTCAGCTAACCACTGGCATTCAGTCTGCGTTCAACTGGCATCCAACAGGCAAGGCGCTGGGTTGTATTGTCGAAAACCGTATTGCGCTCTGCGATGCACTCAGCGGTGAAATCACCTTTTTGACTGCCGATCACGCAAATAGCCCGTCGGCAGACGCGATCGTGTTCTCACCGGACGGGAAACAGATCGCCTGGATGGAAGAGGTGGAGGGTTTCCGTCAGCTGTGGGTAACGGAAACGGGCCTGTAAATCAGGGGGCGGGCATCGGTGCTGGCGGGATGACATTGTTCGTCGCCAGGTTTGATTGCTCGCTTTTTTCCACACGGGATTTGATTGAGCTGTCGGTGCGGAACATGTCCCACGGCAGCAGGAGGGTATCCATTACCGCCGTAAAAGGCATATCCAGAACGACCAGGGATTTCATACCGATGTTAGTGTCATCATCCGAAAGCATGGTCGAACTGGCTTTCATGCCAGGGTAAACACCCTCTTTACCCCCGGTGTGTGACATCACACTGGAACACCCGCTGGTTAACACCATCCCGCCAAGTAACGCTGAAACTATCAGAATATTTTTCATCATGAGTCAATCATAGTTATGTGCATTATGAGGACGGCATAAGGCGTTATAGCTGCCTTGCTGTTAAAAACACAGTCCTCGAGCTCCGCTCTGTGGCGGCATTCGCAATTTGGCATTTTGTGCTGTGATCCCAGTCTATGCAAAGTGCCAGAAACTGCAAAAAAAAGTCAGAAAATGACCCTTGAAAAGCCCGTGACTAACCCAATTTTAAGAATGTAGCCCGGAGACACGCCGTAAGGGTGTTGAGCTACAGCAGCCTGTCCATTGTGGAAGGCAATTCTTTATCTCGCTGATTTCAGGAGCTTTTGTTTATGCGTAACTTCGATCTCTCCCCGCTTTATCGTTCTGCTATTGGTTTCGACCGCCTGTTCAACCTGCTGGAAAATAATCAGAGCCAAAGTAATGGAGGCTACCCTCCGTACAACGTTGAACTGGTTGACGAAAATCACTATCGCATCGCGATCGCGGTTGCCGGTTTCGCAGAAAGCGAACTGGAAATCACCGCCCAGGACAATTTACTGATCGTGAAAGGCGCACACGCTGCCGAGCAGAAAGAACGCACCTATCTGTACCAGGGCATTGCCGAGCGCAACTTTGAGCGCAAATTCCAGCTCGCTGAAAACATCCATGTGAAAGGCGCGAATCTGGTGAATGGCCTGCTGTATGTTGATCTTGAGCGCGTCGTCCCGGAAGCGAATAAACCGCGCCGCATCGAGATTAACTAAGTACCTGAATGTATTTGAACTAGCTTGCTCGCCGACAGGGAGCAGATGCGAGCCGCGAGGCTTGCAGGAACTCACTCGCTTCTCAGAAGGAGAAACAGATTATGCGTAACTATGATTTATCCCCATTACTGCGTCAGTGGATCGGTTTTGACAAACTGGCTAACGCTCTGCAAAACACCGCTGACCAACAAGCGTTCCCGCCTTACAACATTGAAAAAGGCGATGACAACCACTACCGCATTACCCTGGCGCTGGCCGGTTTTAGCCAGCAGGATCTGGATATCCAGCTTGAAGGCACGCGTCTGGTGATCAAAGGCACGCCTGAAAAACCGGCGAACGAGCCAAAATGGTTACATCAGGGGCTGGTGATTCAGCCTTTCACCCTGAGCTTTACGCTGGCTGAACATATGGAAGTTTCCGGGGCGACCTTTAACAACGGGCTACTGCATATCGACCTGACCCGTAACGTACCGGAAGCCATTGCGCCGCAGCGTATCGCCATCAGCGAGCGTCCGGCCTTAAATAGCTAAGGGTCGTTTGTGCGGCTTGATGCCCTCACCCCGCCCCTCTCCCACGGGAGAAGGCGCAAACACTAAAAACGGTCACCTTCGGGTGGCCGTTTTGCTTTTTGCCTCGGTTTTTTTTGTTTTTTGCCCGGTAGGTAGTGAAGAGATACACTGAACAAAAGGCCTTTTCTGGAGCGGACTATGTTGGGTGATAAATTGGAGTTTGAAGGGCTTACTGGTGTCGGTCACGTTCAGCTAGCGCTTGAACCCCATCAGCAGATCTACACGTTTATTGGTGCCAATGGCGTGGGTAAAACCAAAATGCTGGAAGCGCTTTTTCAGGTCCTGTTTTTCACCAACTCAACGGTAAACAAAACGCTTGAACCGTTCAGATTTGCTCATTTCCGTTTTAAACGTTTTCAGCAGAATTCGCCGTCACTGTGGATTCTTGATAGAGGCTCGGATCCTTCCCCACTTTGGGGAAATATCAAAGATACGTTTAGCCAAAAAAATCATAAACTCCCCGTTGTCTTTCTGGGGGCGCAATCTCGGGGCTCGATATCTGACTCTACTGCAGCCAATAATTTATCAGTAGGCTCTCTCGATGGTCGTAGAAAAATCTATTTTGACGCCTTAGTGGATGACATGAAGTCACATTTTGGCTCCATGAATATGTCCACCAGCATTCAGGAGTGGTTTATCTCCGTTGCCCGCTCTTCGAATCGTTGGCAAAAAAATGAGGATAACCGTGAGGTTGAAATCTCAACCGTCATGCGGTTGTTACATGCAATTGATAATCGAATCGATGCTGAGTTCCTTGAAATAACGGGTGATGACCGGGTCAGTATTCAAATCGAAGGCCAAAAGCGCGAGTTAACCCAGCTAAGCTCCGGATTTACCTCCATTCTTAAACTCATTCAGGCCATTGTTTCTGGATATAGCTATTTCACGAATGAAACCAATATTCAGCATGTCAAAGGCATCGTTCTGATTGATGAAATAGAAAGCCATCTGCACCTTTCATGGCAGGCCAATATTATTCCTTTGTTAAAAAACCTTTTTCCTAATACAACATTTTACATTACAACTCACTCTTCCGTGGTTCTTGCCCAACTGAAAGATGGTGAGGCCTACAACCTTTACCGTGATGATGATGGTGTGGTGAAAACCAGAAAGATCCCGGCACCGAATAAAGCCGCTCTTGCTGATATTCTAAAAGATGTCTTTAGTGTTGATATCAATCAACTGAAGCTTCAGAACAGCAGTATTGCTGAACAACAAACGGCGAAAGATGATCTGTTACGGTTGCTCAATCAGCAAGGGAAACAATAATGACAAGGAAAGTATTGCTGGATACGAATCTATTGATTGCGGCACTGGATAAAAGTGGCACCACCTCTGCTGAAATAAAAGCATCGGCAACTAAGAGGCTTGCTGAATTAGCATCAGAACCTGATGTGGCTCTTTTCATTACCCCTTTGATCCGCTACGAAGTTTTACGTGGCATTAATTGGCTAAATGAAGACGATTTCCATGAAATGCAGGCGATATTGAACGGTTTTCCTGAGCTGGAAATTACGCGTAATATTTCTGAATTTTCTGCCAATTTGTACCGCTATGATAGCTGGCAAGTTCGTCAGCCGGGAGCGGTAGCACGCAACCTGGAGAAACGGAAATTTGATGTTTTCCATTTCTGTAGCGCACATTGTAACGGACTCGAATTGTGTTCTCTAGATACGGACATTGGCCGGATAACCCTGCTACATCGTGATTTCGAAGCGCAAATGTCGCATTGACTCTTAAGCCCCGCGTCTTCGGGGCTGTTTTGTGCGCCATCGCCCATACATCCCGCTGCCGCTCTGAGAGAATCCCTTGTGTTTACAATGTTATTCACAGGGAACCATTATGAGTGATATAGCGTTAACTGTAAGCGTATTGGCTCTGGTCGCGGTGGTCGGATTATGGATCGGCAACGTTAAAATTCGCGGCGTGGGTTTCGGGATTGGCGGTGTCCTGTTTGGCGGGATTATCGTCGGCCACTTTGTCGATCAGGCGGGGGTGACGCTCAGTGGCCCGATGCTGCACTTCATTCAGGAGTTCGGCCTTATCCTGTTTGTTTACACCATTGGAATCCAGGTCGGGCCAGGCTTTTTCGCCTCCCTGCGCGTCTCCGGGCTGCGCCTGAATCTGTTCGCCATCCTGATTGTCATCCTCGGCGGGCTGGTGACCGCCATTCTGCATAAACTCTTTGATATCCCGCTGCCGGTTATCCTCGGTATCTTCTCCGGTGCCGTGACCAACACTCCGGCGCTCGGGGCTGGGCAGCAAATCCTGCACGATTTGGGGACGCCGACGACTGTCCTCGATCAGATGGGGATGAGCTACGCGATGGCCTATCCGTTCGGCATTTGCGGCATTTTACTCACCATGTGGTTGTTGCGCGTCGGGTTCCGGGTCAACGTTGAGCGCGAAGCCGAACTGCATGACGCGGGCACCAGCAACGGCAGCGCGCTAATCAAAACCATCAACATTCGCGTTGAGAATCCGAACCTCAACAACATGGCGATTCAGGACGTACCGATGCTCAATAGCGACAAGATTATCTGTTCGCGCCTGAAACGGAATGAAACGCTGATGGTGCCTTCTCCCGGCACGCTCATTCAGTTAGGTGACTTGCTGCACCTGGTGGGATTACCGAAAGATCTGCATAGCGCCCAACTGGTGATGGGCCAGGAGGTTGAAACCTCGCTCTCGACGCGCGGCACTGATTTGCGTGTGGAACGTATCGTGGTCACCAATGAGAAGGTCCTCGGCAAGCGCATCCGCGACCTGCACTTTAAAGAGCGTTACGACGTAGTGATTTCACGTCTTAACCGTGCCGGTGTAGAGCTGGTGGCAAGTAGCGACGCCAGCCTGCAGTTTGGTGACATTCTGAATCTGGTGGGCCGCCAGGCCGCCATCGATGCGGTGGCCTCTGAACTGGGTAACGCGCAGCATAAGCTCCAGCAGGTGCAAATGCTGCCGGTCTTTATCGGCATCGGTCTTGGCGTATTACTGGGGTCGATCCCGCTCTTTGTGCCGGGTTTTCCGGTGGCGCTGAAACTCGGTCTGGCGGGCGGCCCGCTGATTATGGCGCTGATTCTTGGGCGTATTGGCAGCATCGGTAAGCTCTATTGGTTTATGCCACCGAGCGCTAACCTCGCGCTACGTGAGTTAGGGATTGTGCTTTTTCTTGCGGTAGTTGGGCTGAAGTCCGGCGGTGATTTTATCACTACGCTCACCCACGGCGACGGCGTGAACTGGATGTGTTACGGCATCTTTATTACCGCCATTCCGCTCCTGACCGTCGGCGTGCTGGCGCGCCTGTTTGGCAAAATGAATTACCTGACCCTGTGCGGTATGCTGGCCGGGTCGATGACCGATCCGCCGGCGCTGGCGTTCGCGAACGGCTTACACCCCACCAGCGGCGCTGCTGCCCTCTCCTATGCCACCGTCTACCCGCTGGTGATGTTCCTGCGCATCATCACGCCGCAGTTGCTGGCGGTGCTGTTCTGGGGAATGGGTTAGCCCAATCAGAAGGGGGAGGTTCCGGTGAAAAAGGAGATGACGGCGAGGATGAGGAGAATCGTCAGAACCACCCCGATGCCGAACAACAGCGCATGAAACGCAAGGGTACCGCCGCCAAAACAGAGGGCACCGTACACGCCCCAGCGATGCTCCTTGCGCATGCCCGCGATGAACGCGCAAAACAGGGCCACAACGGCCAGCACGATACCTGTATTATCAATGATCTTATCAATATCCGCAGGCTTGTTTGCCGTGGCGTTGGTCTGCGGTTCTTCGCCTTTTAAGCCTGCAACAATCCCCTTTTTCACGGCGATGATCTTCTCAGCAATCACTTTTTCGACGCTGGGAGCAGGAGCGGAAAAAGGGCCCATTGAATAGTGGATAAGCCCCATCAATAATGCAACGGCACCAAACAACAGACCGAGTGAGCCGAACTTATTCTGCATAACCATTGCGTATTGCTCCATTTAGATGCCAGTTTGTTGTTCCCGATAGTAGCACTTCATAAGAACGTGCGCGGCAAACGCCTTATCTGTAGACACGACGTCGAGGAGTTTTCATGAAATCGTCCCTGCCCGGAGAAGCGCCAGATTACCGCTTTTCGCTGGCGAATGAGCGTACCTTTCTCGCCTGGATCCGCACCGCGTTGGGCTTTCTGGCCGCAGGCGTGGGGCTCGACCAACTGGCACCGGAGTTTGCCACGCCGCTGATTCGTCAGGTACTGGCGCTGATGCTGTGTCTTTTTTCCGGTGGACTGGCGGTATACGGCTACCTGCGCTGGCTGCAAAACGAAAAAGCGATGCGCCTGAAAGAAGATCTGCCTTACACCCGCAGCCTGCTGACCCTAAGCAGTGTGCTGATGATCGTCGCGGCAGTGGTGATGGGGCTGGTGTGGTATGAAGGATAGCCGCAGGGCAAGGCGCGAAGCGGACCCCGGTTTGCAGCCGGAGCGCACTTCGCTGGCATGGCTGCGCACTTTTTTAGGCTACAGCGCCCTGCTGGCCTTTGCGGTAAGACACAATTGGCAGCAATCCGGAGCGACCTTCTGGATCTCGATCGCTATTCTGGCCGCCGTCGCCATCATCTTATGGCGCTACACGCGCAAACGGACACTCATGGACGTGGAGAGCAGCGATTTTGCCAGGCCAAAAGCCGTGCGCGATAAACTACTGATCGCGCTGGCGGTGCTCTCCCTCGCGTTACTTTTTGCGGTGAACCATCTGCGCCATATCCTGCTCGCATTGTAATTGCGACACCGTTAGCACTGCCCTTTCGCCAGATACTGCGCCATCTCGGCATCCGGCACCATGCCGCCACCGGTCGCCCAGACCACGTGCGTGGCATTCGCCATCTGTTCTGGCGTTAAGCCTTGCAATTGATGATATTCATCGCTCGCACTCACATGCAGCGGTCCTGGCATTCCGGCCAGCGCCGACGGTTCCAGCCGAATGTCCTCTTCCTGGGCCAGCAGGCCAAGCAGGTTGTACATCGTCTGGTCATCCAGCGTATAGAAACCCTCCAGCAGTCGTTGCATCGCGCGGCCGACAAAACCCGATGCCCGCCCAACGGCGAGGCCGTCTGCCGCCGTCACATTGTCGATGCCGATATCCTGTACGGATATTGCATCGTGCAAGCCGGTGTAGACCCCCAGCAACATACAGGGCGAGTGAGTGGGTTCGGCGAAGAAGCAGTGTACGTGATCGCCGAACGCCAGCTTCAGGCCAAAGGCCACGCCGCCAGGACCGCCACCGACGCCGCACGGCAGATAGACAAAGAGCGGGTGATCCGCATCCACCACACGACCCTGTTCGGCAAACTGCGCCTTCAGGCGCTCGCCTGCCACGGCATAACCTAAAAACAGGGTGCGGGAGTTTTCATCGTCGATAAAGAAGCAGTTCGGATCGTTTTCCGCCGCTTTGCGCCCTTGCTCCACCGCCACGCCGTAATCCTGTTCATACTCCACTACCGTCACGCCGTGGCTGCGCAGTCTGGATTTTTTCCACTCGCGGGCGTCGGCAGACATGTGCACCGTCACCTTAAAGCCGATGCGGGCGCTCATAATGCCGATAGACATCCCGAGGTTGCCGGTAGATCCCACGGCGATGCTGTACTGGCTGAAGAAATCCTTAAAGCGCGGCTCCAGCAGGATGCTGTAGTCGTCTTCGACGCTCAGCAGTCCGGCTTCCAGCGCCAGCTTTTCCGCGTGGGTCAGCACCTCATAGATTCCGCCGCGGGCTTTAATCGAGCC
>DFPL01000184.1 GCA_002377245.1 Enterobacteriaceae bacterium UBA3516 | reverse complement strand
CATGTCACAACGCCATTCCTCTGGTAACGCTGACATTTCATATCGTCCCGCCTGTAACAATGTCATTAAAGCAAACGGGACGGTGAGACACCTCTCATTTCGCCATGCTTCAATATTCATGGGAACACGTTTTTCTTAGCGCTGTAAACGCGCCACTATGTCGGCTTTTGGGCGCGCAATGACGGTCTGCCGTAAAACGTGCTGGCATTCGTCGCCGCAATCCGTACCATACACGGCACACTTTCGCATGTCGGTTTTGTCCGCAAGCGCTAACCCGTCTTATATTGCTAATCAGAGGGGCAAAGGGATGCGTGAATGAAAGTGAAGTTCGGGAGATCGAACCGTCAGCGCGCCTGGCTCCAAACGTGCCCTATTTGATTATTGAGTAAAGAATAAATGTCGCAAAATCAAGANNGAAGGCGACCGCATCATGGTTTGCCTCTCGGGTGGCAAAGACAGCTTTACCATGCTGGATATTTTGCGCAACCTGCAGCAGAGCGCGCCGATCAACTTCAGCCTGGTCGCGGTCAACCTTGATCAGAAACAGCCTGGTTTCCCGGAGCACATTCTCCCTGCCTATCTGGAATCTATCGGGGTGGAGTATAAGATTGTCGAGGAGAATACCTACGGCATCGTTAAAGATAAAATCCCGGAGGGCAAAACCACCTGCTCGCTGTGTTCCCGTCTGCGTCGCGGCATTCTTTACCGTACGGCAAGCGAACTGGGCGCAACCAAAATTGCCCTCGGCCACCACCGCGATGATATTCTGCAGACCCTGTTCCTGAACATGTTCTACGGCGGGAAAATGAAAGGTATGCCACCAAAGCTGATGAGCGATGACGGGAAGCACATTGTCATTCGTCCGCTGGCCTACTGCCGTGAAAAAGACATTGAGCGCTTTGCCGAGGCCAAAGGTTATCCGATTATTCCATGTAACCTGTGTGGCTCGCAGCCTAACCTCCAGCGTCAGGTCATTGGCGACATGCTGCGTGACTGGGATAAGCGTTATCCGGGCCGCATCGAGACCATGTTCAGCGCTATGCAAAACGTGGTGCCGTCGCACTTAAGCGATACCAGCTTGTTTGACTTCAAAGGCATTATGCATGGCGCGGAAGTCGTGGACGGCGGCGATCTCGCTTTTGACCGTGAAGAGCTACCTCTCCGACCAGCAGGCTGGCAGCCGGATGAAGACGACGGCGACTTTAGCGCCAGTCGACTGGACATTCTGGAAATCAAATAAGTGAAAGCCCTCGAATACGAGGGCTTTTTTTTAACGATGCGGCGGTGGATCAATAATCGGACGAGGGTCCGGGTCAGGCGGATCGGGTAGCGGTTGTGGCCGGGGAATAGGGTCAGGAATCGGTACAGGATCGGTGGGGACCGGGTCGCTCATCGTCAGTCGGGTATGCATCCACATAGTTGCCTCCGGTAATGGGTAGCCGTCCTTTAAGGGTAGTCCGGACTAAATAAGAGGCAAAAAAAAGCCGACTATTCTAAGTCGGCGTCGTACGAATCAATTGTGCTATGCAGTAATTCAAAAAAGGAAGTAAGACAATATGGAGCGCAACGCCCATCGCTTGACGTTGCATTCACCTGCGAGATGAATATTGCCTGTTCCGGGCAGGACGTATATTGATATGGCTCAATTTAAACCGCGATTTTATGTTCATTTATTGTTAAAAAAATGAAATTTTACAGCCATTTACTACGATGCAACCACCAGGCAACACCCCCGATCAAAACCACCAACATTACGCAGAAGACCGAGAAACCAAACCGGTATTCACCCCCGGGGATGCCGCCGAGATTCACGCCAAAAAGGCCTGTCAGAAAGGTACTGGGCAAAAAGACCATTGCCATCAACGACATCGTGTAGGTTCTGCGTGACAGTGACTCCTGCATCACCTGGGTTATCTCATCGGTCATAACGGCAGTGCGGGCAATACAGGAATCAATCTCGTCGAGACTGCGGCCTAACCTGTCGGCAATATCCTGCATCCGTCGACGCTGGTCATCACTCATCCAGGGAAGACGTTCGCTGGCCAGACGGGCAAAGACATCCCGTTGCGGAGCCATATAACGCCGCATCACAATCAGTTGCTTACGCAGTAAAGCCAGAAAGCCGCGCGGGGGGATTTCCTGATCCAGCAGGTTATCCTCGAGATCAATAATTTTATCGTGCAGCTCTTCTATAAACTCACTGGCATGATCGGTGAGCGCGTCGCATACATCCACCAGCCAGCCGCCACAGTCGGTTGGGCCGGTACCCTCCTGCAGGTCAGAGACAATATCATCCAACGCCAGCACTTTACGCTGCCGGGTGGAAATGATGAGTCGTTCATCCATATACAAGCGAACTGCCACCAACTGGTCCGGGCGCTCATCGGTACTGCCGTTGATGCAACGCAGCGTAATTAAGGTCCCCTCACCCATCCGCGTGACGCGAGGGCGCAGGCTTTCTCCGGCCAGGGCATTGCGTACCGCATTCGGCAACAAAGGCGTGGTTTCCAGCCAATGTGCGCTTTCCGGGCTGGTATAGTTCAGATGTAACCAGCAGGGGTGCTGGGCATCCACAACGTCTTCAGTCTCAAGTGGCTTAACGCCCCCTTTTCCATCCAATTGCCACGCATACACCGCGTCGGGGATATTGATATCTGACCCTTTAATCGCTTCCACACAGACTCCACAATCAACTCAAGCGTTGCTGTCAGTCTAGCTCTCCGGGCGCGTTAAGCAACCATCTTGCTGAATTCGTTAACAAATGTAAAAAAGGCCCGCAGTGCGGGCCAGTTTACGGGTCTCTCATAAAGCATCAGAAGGAGTGCCAGTAGTTTTCCTGATTACGCAGCACGGGTCTCACGACACGAGAATGGCGCTTTTCCTGACTGCTAGAGACGGCAGGTTTTATCTCAGACTGCCCGGCAAGGCGGAATTTGCTGGTTCGCTGTTGCAGCTCGATCACCTGATTTTTGAGAATGTCTGATGAGCCCGCCAGTTCATCGACCATACTGACGTTACTTTGGGTGACTTTTTCCAGTTCGGACAGAGCAAGGGTTATCTGCGAAATGCCCTTCTCCTGTTCCTGGGTCGACACCGCAATTTCATCCATGAGTTTACTTACCACACTCGCACCGGAGACAATCTCCTGCATGTTTTTCTCGGCTTCAGACACGACGGTCGCGCCCTGCGTCACGTTATCCGTCGTGACAGCAATCAGGGATTTGATATTTTTTGCCGCTTCCGCACTGCGGTGAGCCAGGCTGCGCACTTCTCCGGCAACGACCGAGAACCCTTTTCCGTGATCGCCGGCACGCGCGGCTTCAACGGCCGCGTTCAGCGCCAGAATATTGGTCTGGAATGCGATACCGTCAATAATGGCGATGATTTCCGTCATCTGATTGGCGCAATCGGTGATTGATTGCATGTTCTGCGCCACCTGCCCCATCAGATTTCCTCCTTTACGTGCGCTGGTACTGGCATCACTTGCACGCGTACTGGCTAGACGGGTGTTCTCCGCATTGTTTTTCGTACTGCTGGCCATCTGCTCCATGCTCGCCGCCGTCTGCACCAGCGCCGCGGACTGCTCTTCAGTTTTGACGGACAGTTCACCGCTACGGGATGCCAGCTCATCAGAAAGATCCAGAGCAGTTTGAGACGAAGAACGAATTTCGCCCACCAGCGTGGCGATGCTGCTAGACAGGCCATTGATGCCGGGGATAAGTCGTCCTGCGCAGTTGTTACCGAAAACCGGGATGGTAATGGAGAGATTGCCTGCGGTGACTTCTTCAATGCTCTTTTTAACCGTATTAATCGGCGTCACTAAATACCAGGTCATATAGAGCCAAAGTAATCCAAGCGTTGCGAGTAAAAAGAACGTCAAGGTTACGGTTAACACCATGTTTTTTGCGACAACGATCACTAGGGCATCGGCGATTAAAAAAGAGCACGACAGGAATAATATAATAAAAGTTCTTACACTAATATTTTTAAGCATAGCGACACCGACGATACAACTTCAGGGGGTAATATTCTTATAGCATTCGAAATGCACTTTTACACCCTCAAATTAAGCACCACAGATGTTCAGAGTAACCACCTAAAAGTTTAACTTAAGTAAGCATTTGATTAAATTAAATGGCCGAATAATACACAAAATGAGTTTTTTAAACCGTGAAAAAACCTTGCCGATTTTAAAATATATCATATAAAGATTAAGTAAATCGTATACAAATTAACCCAACTACATATTCTAATATTTATTTAAGCGATGCTACAATGATGCATTAAATTAAAGCTTCCCCAGCTTTCACCGATAACCATTTTGAGATAGTTGAATTAAATGACATTATTAAACTAATTAAACTCTACTACCGACAAAGATTTTACTTTCATTGCTAATATAATGAACACTTTCTCTCTTTGTCTTCAACGCTGACGTGGAAAGCATAATGCTTTATGTATCGTGGGACCCGATTCTCATCAGTATTTCTTTTGTCGTGGCCTTTATTGCCGCGTTCGTCGCGTTGGACAGTGCCACTAAAATTAGCGCCTCCAGTTTTGGCAGGGCCCTTTTCTGGCGAATAGGTGGCGGGGCCACATTAGGCATGGGGATCTGGTCGATGCACTTCGTTGGCATGTTGTCGATGAAAATGCCCGTTGTGATGCATTACAACATTGTTTTGACCATTGCCTCATTCTGGGTCGCACTCATTGCCGCCACCCTTGCCCTGAACGTCGCGGTGAGTAAAGAGACGCTGTCTTTCCAGCGGCTGGCACTCGCCACGGTATTACTGAGCGGCGGGGTTGTCACCATGCACTCCCTTGGCATGATGGCTTTAACCGATCACATTACCCTGTTCTGGAATACTCCACGTCTTATCTCCTCGGTTGTTATTGCATTTTTTGCCTCTGGCCTTGCCCTCTGGCTCGCTTTTGGACGCAAGCTTGTCCGTCACCATGCCTTTATCAATCATGTGCTCGCGGCCCTGGTGATGGGGGTCACCATTTGCGCGATGCACTATCTGGCGATGAGCGCCGTACAATTCAGCGACAGCCATGAGGGTATGGGCATCGTCGTGCGCGGCAATGCGCCTTCCGCCATGCATTCAAGCGTAAGCGAAACGGGCTTATCGATTTGGGTTTCAACCTCGACGCTGATTGTGCTTGGGATCATGCTCTTCATCTCGCTGATTGATTCGCAGATACGCACATCGCGTCTGAACGAAAGTTTGCACGCGCTCAATTTGCAGCTGGAAAAACAGGCCTGGTTCGATCCTCTTACCGACCTGCCCAATCGGCTTCAGTTTGATAACCGCCTCGATAAATGCCTGTCCGATGCCATGACGACCCACTCGCGGTTTGCCTTACTGTTTATGGATCTGGATCGCTTTAAAGAAGTGAACGACGTCTGGGGGCATCATGTGGGCGACCTTTTATTAAAATCGGTAGCCACACGGTTGCAGGCTTGTCTTCATGCAAAAATGACACTGGCCCGTCTGGGTGGGGATGAATTCATTCTGTTGGTGCCTGAAAGCGAGGGGGAGGATATTGCCTTACTCGCTGAACATCTGGTTGAGTCAGTGCAGATTCCTTTCTATGAACTGGGTCATGTCATCAAAGTTTCCCTGAGCGTAGGCATAAGCTTTTTTCCTTCTCATGGTGACTGTGCGCAGGATTTAAAATTTAAAGCCGATGCCGCGATGTATAACGTTAAGCAGAAGGGGCGAAATGGCTGGGAGATTTGGCATCCGGCAATGGAGCCGCTTGCATCTATGCCGCCCGTCTATCTGACCGATGTGTCAGTTGGGCAGTAACCTTTTACGGCTTCTGCTGTAACGCAAAAAAATGCTGCATTTGTCTCCAGAATTTCCTCAAGCTACATGACGAACATGCCGAAAACGGTATTATCGGGTGAGTGATAAATAGTGATTAATTCATCACTTACCCTTAATACCGAACGCCATGCGCACGCCGGGGGAAAAGCCTATGCTGATGAATAACCTTGATGCGCTTAATTTGCTGACCACGCCGATTTGGATCGTTTCTCCAGACAGCGAAGAGGTACTTTTTGCCAACATCCCGGCGCAGCAACTGGCCGCAGGACGCGCGTTGCACGAAATGCGAACGGGGAAGTATTCAGCCTGGGCCCAGCAGCATCTCGCAGCATACGTCCCCGGTCTACATAACCACGACGAAATCATTGAAGTCTGGACTGTCATCTCTCACGGTGAGGCTACGACCCTGAGTTGTAAGGCACGACTTCGCCTGCTTGATGGCTTCGGTGAAGTGATTGTGTTCGAGGGTCTGCCTGACGGCACAACGTCTGGCCTGAAAGCCAGCCGCTCTGCCCCCTATCATCCGCGCAAACATGGCTTTTATGCGCGCTTTTTCTATACCAACTCCGCCCCGATTCTGCTCATCGACCCGGCCCGCGATGGCCTGATTGTTGATGCCAACCAGGCTGCGCTGCGCTTCTATGGCTATAGCTATGAAGCAATGTGCCAGCGGCATACCTGGGAAATTAACACCCTCGGCAAAGGCATCTTGCCGGTGATGGCCGAAATTGCACGTCTGCCTGGCGGGCATAAGCCGCTCAATTTTGTTCATCGTCTTGCGGATGGCTCGACACGTCATGTTCAGACCTATGCCGGCCCGGTTGAAATTTACAATGAGCGCCTGATGTTGTGCATCATCCACGACATCACCGAGCAAAAAAGGCTTGAGCAGGAGCTCGAATATGCCGCACACCGTGACGCATTAACCGGCCTGCTTAATCGTCGTCAGTTTTACCATCTGATGGAGCACATCTCGCCGTCGGCAAGGGATTTTAGTTTATTACTGATAGATGCGGACCATTTTAAACGGATCAATGATGCCTTTGGTCATCAGAAAGGTGATGAGGTGCTTATTCAACTCTCCCGCACGCTTGAGCAACAGGCGCGTAGTGGGGATTTTGTCTTTCGCTGGGGAGGTGAGGAGTTTTTACTGCTGCTGCCCCTGACGTCAGAGGATGCCGCGATGATGCTGGCTGAGAATATACGCCTGACCCTGGAAACGCTGACGGTCCCCGGCCTTCCCGCTTTCACCGTAAGCATTGGCGTGGCCCACCACCAGGTGGAAGAGAGCCTTGATGTACTGTTTAAGCGTGTGGATGAGGCGCTTTATCGGGCTAAAAATGATGGACGGAATAAGGTACTCGCCGCCTGAAAAAATAAGCGCCCGTCTGTGGGCGCGTCGCTTTGCGTGCTGGGATCAGTGAATGCCCAACCGCCAGGCAAAATCGATTTCCTCCTTCAGCTCATTGTGTGAGAGCGTGAGCAAGTCAGCAAATTCCAGCCTGAGCAGTTTCAATTTTTTTAAATATTGCGCAGGCGTCAGTGTGCTTTTGTCACGACGCAGGTATTCAATGGCCAGTTGGGTAGGATCGAGTTCGTTATGCATAGCATCCTCGTGAGTGGTTAAGGAATAACCACTATAACACATTCTGCTGCTCCTTTTTTGACCTTAGCCAGGTTAACCGCTTCCTGCCGTTGCGCTTACCAGCTCAGCATCGCAATAAAAATCAATATAAATCATACAATTAAATGAACCGGAGAATGGCAAAGCAGATTGAGATAATGCAAGAGGTTTCCGTGCGCGAATTGAAGTATGAGAATGGTTTTTATTTACCTGGATCAAGGTTGTGCAGAACACACAAAAAAAGGGGTTGATCGATAAGATGATAAAGATTATCTTTCTCATTACTGAATAGTTGACTGAAACAGTCAGGTATTCAGTACGACATTGCTCACATTGCTTCCAGTTTGACTTGCCCGCTTCACTGAAGCGGGCTTTTTTTGCCGCGTAATCTCGTTCGCGTGTTTACTCGTAGTCTTCCAACGCATCCTGAATGGCATCAGCTAAAGCCGCCACTTCCTGAGAGACGTTACGCAGGTCCATTTGACTACGAATGCCCGAATTAGCGGTGGACGCTGAAACTGACGCTTTCGAAATCTCTAACGCAGCCTGCACCGCGAGCAGCCGTTTCTTTTGTTCATCCGTCGCGGAGGCACCAAAATATTCTTCTAACATTGTTTCTTCTCCCTATGACCTGCAAAAACACATACTAATCGAAACATCAGGCAGATGCCTTCATTTCGCCTTAGTGTTTCAGCAGATACATTGTTCGCGTGTAGGCCACGTCTTCCGGGTTATTGATCGGATAACCTTTCAGCCACGGTTTGATAAGACGCCCGTTAGTGTATTGATAGATGGGGATAAGGGGGGCTTTCTCCGCAATGATCTTCTCTGCCGCGTTATAATCGGCATTGCGTGCAGTAGCCTGCGTTTCCTGCGCCGCCTGGCTGATGGCCTTATCATAGCCTGGGTCATTAAAGCGCGTGATGTTGCCGCTATGGCCGGAAGTCAGCAGTGACAGGAAGGTGGAGGGCTCATTGTAATCCCCGACCCAGGAGGCGCGAATGACATCAAAATTGCCGGTATTTCGGCTGTCGATGTAGGTTTTCCACTCCTGGTTTTGTAGCTTCACATCAATGCCGAGATTCTTTTTCCACATCGATGCGACCGCGATGGCAATCTTCTGATGCGTTTCTGATGTGTTATAAAGCAGGATCAGCTTCAGCGGACGCTGTGGCCCGTATCCCGCAGCCTGCAGTAATGTTTTCGCCTGGGCGTTCAGTTCATCCTGGCTCTGATGTTCAAGTATAGAGGGCTCAGGTTTAAAGCCGGCGGTCACGTCCGGAGTAAAGCGCCAGGCGGGTTTTTCCCCCGTTCCCAGTACTTTTTCTGCCATGATGCGACGATCCACCGTCATGCTCAGCGCCAGGCGGACGCGTGCATCGGCGGTGGGGCCTTTTTGCGTGTTAAGGGCGTAGTAATAGGTGCCAAGCTGCGGCGGCGTGAAGACCTGATCAGGAATATCTTTCAATAGCTTTTGGTACAGGCTTTTGGGGAAAGATTCGGTGATATCAATATCGCCAGCAAGGTAACGGTTTGTGGCGGCCGTCTCCTGATTGATGGGCACAAAGGTCACTTTCTGAATCACGGTTTTGGCATTATCCCAATAGTGGGAATTCGGCGTGAACACCAACTTCTCATTGACGACGCGACTGCTCAACACGTAAGCGCCGTTTCCGACTAAGTTGCCGGGCCGCGTCCAGTCCTGCCCACTTTCAACGTTGGCTTTTTGCACCGGGTAAAACGCAAAGCTTGCCGCCATATTAGCGAACCACGGGAGCGGTTTATCCAGTTGCACGCGCAGGGTTGTGGCATCGACCGCCGTCACACCCAGTTTATCCGGCGACGCTTTACCATCAATAATAGCCTGCGCCTGGGTTATGCCCGCCAGCGCAGCAAAAGAAGCAAAGGGAGATGTGGTTTTGGGATCAACCAGGCGCTGCCAGCTGTAAACAAAATCTTGCGCGGTGACGGGAGTGCCGTCCGACCATTTGGCATCACTGCGCAGCGTGAAGGTCCAGACACGGTTGTCATTGCTCTGCCATTTCGTGGCCACGCCCGGTACGATCTCCCCTTTTTCGTTCTGGTTCACCAGCCCTTCGTACAGATCGCGGATCACCTGAATCTCAGGTAAGCCCACGGCTTTTGCCGGATCAAGCGTGGCGGGTTCATCTTTAATATGACGAACCAATTCCTGCTTCTCGGCAAGTACTGCCCCGTTGGGCACATCCGCCGCCCAGGCCAGTGAAGTAAAACCGCACAAATAAAGCGCACAACCGATCCGCGTCACAGGATGCTTCATGTGATCCCCTATTAATTTTGAAGCCAGGCAAAAGATGAGGTAATTATTTGTTTTAACACGGGGGAATGCAAATTCCTGTCGCCGGAATGTTGATGAGAATCGAGTTTCCTGGCGGCCAGGAGATTTGCTGGCTTGAATAAAATGCCCGACACTGAATGTAGATTAACCCTAACAAAGGACAACTATGCCTGTCTCACGACCTCGCCAGGAACGCGGTGCTTTCCCTTCCGGAAGCGAAATCTACGGTCATTCGCTGTTGGGCGCACCGCTTCTCTGGTTCCCGGCAGTTCAGGCCTCCCACGCCAGTGGGTTAATTATTGCTGGCACGCATGGCGATGAAAACTCGTCGGTGGTGACGCTCTCCTGCGCGCTACGAACGCTGAAACCCGAACTTCGACGACACCATGTGGTGCTGGCGGTGAATCCGGACGGCTGCCAGTTGGGTCTGAGAGCCAATGCCAGCGGTGTCGATCTCAACCGCAATTTCCCGGCAGCGAACTGGAAAGCAGGTGAAACGGTCTACCGCTGGAACAGTGCGGCAGCGGAGCGTGATGTGGTGCTGTCAACCGGCGAGCGGGCAGGTTCAGAAACCGAAACGCAGGCGCTTTGCACATTGATTCATCGGATTCGCCCGGCCTGGGTGGTGTCATTGCACGATCCGCTGGGGTGTGTGGAAGACCCTCAGCACAGCGCGTTTGGCGAGTGGCTTTCTGCACGATTTGCCCTACCGTTGGTGACCAGTGTGGGCTACGAAACGCCAGGTTCGTTCGGCAGTTGGTGCGCTGACATGCACCTGCACTGCATCACGCTGGAGTTCCCGCCGGTCTCTTCTGATGAAGCCAGCGAGAAGTATCTTGCCGCGATGACTGCGCTTTTACATCATGATGTGGAGAGATGAAGCTGACCGGGGGTGAACTGCAGTGCCGGCTCGACATCCACCGCAAGCCAGGTGGGGCCATCCAGATCGGCAAAACGGACGTGCCCTGCCAAAGGTAACGCCGCGCCGATCGCCCGGGAGGTGCAGATCATACAGCCGAGCATCAAACCAAACCCCAGCGCGCTGGCTTCCTCTGCCAGCGCCAGCGCTTCCGTCAGCCCGCCGGTTTTATCAAGCTTGATGTTGACCATCTCATAGCGCCCTACCAGGCCTGGGAGGTCAGCCCGTGTATGGCAACTTTCATCGGCACAGATGGGCAGCGGGTGAATGAAGTTGCTTAGCGCCTCGTCTTCCGCCACCGGCAGTGGCTGTTCGAGCATCGATACGCCCAAATCCGCCAGTAACTGGCAGCGCGCTGCCAGACCTTCACTATGCCAGGCCTCGTTTGCGTCAACAATCAGGGTCGCATCAGGGGCCGCCGTTCGAATCGCCACCAGCCGTTCACTGATAAGATGATCGTCGAGCTTAATCTTCAGTAACGTTGCCCCTTTTTCCACTAAAGCGGCAGCACTGGCCGCCATCTGTTCCGGCGTCCCGATGACCACGGTCTGCGCTGTTATCACCACCGATGGCAGGATGCTCCCCGCATACTCGGTCAGGCTCTTATTCTGGCGACGCGCTTCCAGATCCCAGAGCGCACAATCCACGGCGTTGCGGGCAGCCCCTGCCGGCATCAGGGTTTGCAATTCATCCCGGCTCAGTCGATTTTCGAGCCGGGTAAGGTGGGCCATGATTTGGCCAATGACGGAGGCTTCGCTTTCGCCGTAACGCGGATAAGGGGTGCACTCCCCCACTGCCTTTACGCCATCCTCTTCCAGTTCAACCACCACCACCCGCGCTTCGTTGCGGCTGCCTCGTGAAATCACAAACGGCGAATGTAGCGGCCAGGTCTCTTCGTACACCTTTACACTTCTCATCCCTTACTCCTCTGGCGTTATCCTTACGAGTATAGTGGCGAAATTAGGTTTGCCGTGCTGCTCGCTTTCGGCATAAACTAGCGCCGAAGTTAACTATATGTAAACAGGAAGATATATATGTCACAACTTGTCCATTTCCAGGGTAATCCCGTTACCGTTGCCGGTCAGATCCCCGCTCAGGGCAGTAAAGCCGCTGCGTTTTCTCTTGTTGCTAAAGATCTGTCTGATGTGGCGTTAAGCCAGTTTGCAGGCAAGCGTAAAGTACTGAATATTTTCCCGAGCATTGATACTGGCGTATGCGCAGCCTCAGTACGTAAGTTCAACGAACTGGCCACTGAAATCAATGACACCGTGGTGTTGTGCATTTCTGCAGACCTGCCGTTCGCTCAGTCTCGCTTCTGCGGTGCGGAAGGCCTGAGCAATGTGATCACGCTGTCCACTCTGCGTAACCCGGAATTCCTGGCCGACTACGGCGTAGGCATTGCTGAAGGCGCGCTGAAAGGCCTGGCCGCACGTGCCGTGGTAGTGATTGACGAGAATGACAACGTGATTTTCAGCCAGCTGGTTAATGAAATCACTAACGAGCCGGACTACGCGTCTGCGCTGGACGTCCTGAAGGCGTAATCCTTCGCCGTTGCCCGGTACACCTTTACCGGGCACACTTCGCTTATTCCTCGCCCTTCTTCTGGCTCAGGCCGTACTCACGCAGCTTATTGGCAATTGCCGTATGGGACACGCCCAATCGCTTGGCGAGTTTACGGGTGCTCGGGAAACTGCCGTAAAGCTGAATCAAGACCGAACGCTCAAAGCGGCTGGTAATTTCATCCAGCGAGCCTTCCATCGCATCTTCTCCCACCGCCAGGGTCGCCGCATCGTAATCGGGTAGGATGATGTCCTGCGCGCGCAGTTCATACCCTTCAAGCTGGGTCAGGGCACGATACACGGCATTCTTAAGCTGACGTACGTTGCCCGGCCAGTTGTAGCGGCTCAGCACCTGATTGAGTTCATGCGCCAGTTTCGGACGCGGCACGCCTTGTTCGTCGGCAAAACGGGCCACGAACAGTTCGGTCAGCGGCATGATGTCCTGAGGGCGGTCACGCAGCGGCGGCAGATTCAGGGTTAATACATTGAGACGATAATAGAGATCTTCGCGGAACAGCCCTTTTTGCACCAGGTCAACGAGATTACGTTGGGTGGCACAAATCACCCGCACATCAACGTGAACTTCGTGATCTTCACCGACCCGACGGAAGGTGCCATCATTCAGGAAGCGCAGCAGTTTTACCTGCATGCGGGGCGACATTTCACCGATCTCGTCAAGTAACACCGACCCGCCGTTGGCCTGTTCGAAGAAGCCCTTTTTACCTTCGGGTGCGTGTCCAAACAGCTCGCTTTCGACGGCGTCCTCCGGGATCGAGGCGCAGTTCAGCGCCAGATAAGGTTTTGCCGCGCGCGGACTGGCGAGATGGCAGGCATGCGCCAACAAATCTTTGCCCGTTCCGGTATCGCCCACAATCAACAGCGGCGCGGTTAAGTTTGCCAGTTTGCGGGCCTGTTCCAGCACCTGACGCATTTTGGGACTGACCGCCACGATCTGGCTAAATGCGCTGAGATCCTGCTGGGAGAGATTTTGTAACTGGCGTCCCATGCGTGCCGTTGAACGCAACATCACCACGGCCCCGGTTAACACGGCCTCACCGGTTTCCCCCTCCAGATGCACCGGCGTGATTTCCATCAGGAAATTCTGCCCGTTGATCGCCACATGCTCACTGTGGGAAATGTGCGGATTACTCTCCAGCCAGCGGGTGAAGTTAAAGCCTGAGATAAGCTGTGCTGCGTTGTAATTACGTAGCTTGTCCTGGTCCTGGCTAAAAAGCTGGCAACTGGCCGGGTTCGCGAGCTCAATCTTGCTTTTCATGTCCAGCGAGAGCACCGGCTCTGGCAAGGCTTCCAGTACCGCGCTCATGGCGCGATGTTCGCGCTCAGAAGGCATCCATAAGACCGTCCGGACATCCGTCACACCGGGGATGCGGCGAATTTCAGCCATTAAACTGCTGAATGCATCAAAGGCCAGAGCGGCAAAATTCAGGTAGATACGGCCGATGGGATCGATCTCGATTCCACGTAAGTCGATACTGCGCAACACCAGTAAATCCAACAGTTCGCGAGTCAGACCCAGTCGGTCTTCACAAAAAACTTCAAGACGCATGGAAACATCACCCTTCATTGACCACTAATGTCGCGATGATATGTCAGTTCCGGCCTGGCAGGAAGATGTCTGTCAACAAATATTGACAGTTAGCGGAAAAAACGGGCGCTGTGCCGTAAAGTTAAGCGCGCAGGCCCGTTTAGCGAGGCGCTTACGAGGACGATTTACTCTTCTGTAGCGTCTGTTTGAGCTGAGTAATCAGTTCGCGGCGGAAATCACCCAGACGGGGTTTATCGTCTTCCATCCAGGGAAGCGGGCGGCAAAGCTCCATCGCTTTGATGCCAAGGCGTGCCGTGAGCAACCCCGCGCCAATGCCTTGTGCCGCACGGGCTGACAGACGTGCGGCGAGATCCTGCGACATCCAGTCCATCCCCACCTCGCGCACCATTTCACTGGCCCCGGCGAACGCGATATTAAGCAGCACCAGACGGAACAGCCGCAGGCGACTGTAGTAACCCAGTTCGATACCGTAGAGCGCAGCAATTCGGTTGATCAGCCGTAAGTTGCGCCAGGCAATAAATGCCATGTCCACCAGCGCCAGCGGGCTGACGGCAATCATCAGCGTCGATTCCGCAGCGGAACGGCTGATCTCGCGCCGCGCCTGAGTGTCCAGCACCGGCTGCACTATTTTCGCGTAGAGCGAGACCACTTCACGATCGTTTTGCGTTTCATGAATCGCGGCGTACCAGCGTTGTAAGGCGGGGTGAGCATGATCGATACCCGCCTGGCTTGCCAGATGTTCACAAAAGGCTCGCCCTTTGCCCGTGCCGTGACTATGAAGCAGATCCCGGGCTTCATCCCGTGCCTGAGCGCGCTGACGTAAACGCCACAAGCGACGCCATTCAGTGGCGACGGACCCCACCCCTGCGCCGATAATCAACGCCCCGGCGGCACATCCGCCCATCGCCACCCAGTCCTGGGTTTGCCAGGCATGCATTGCCCATTGCACACCCTGCCCGATGACGCTGACGCCAAACAGCGCCATCCCGGTCATCACCATTTTGCGCCACAGACTGCGTTTCGGCCGCAGTGCCGACTCCACAACGGCCTCGGCCGGCCCGTCTTCAGGCAGCGCTTCGAGGGCAACAGGGGAAAAATTATCGGCCTGTTCGGTATTGAACGTCTGCGCGGCCTTGAACCGCGCCTCACTCTCGGCCTCCAGCGGTCCGGCAAAATCAATACGTGGTTTTGGCGGTTCGGTCATCGCAATTTATCTCCCAACAAAAATTCCAGCGCGGCATCCAGCCGGATATGCGGTAACGGTTTATCCACGTCCAGCGTTTGCGGACGGAATGACTCAAACTGAAAGCCCTGTTTATCCCAGAACGCCTGCCCTGGCAGCCTTGCAGGCACTTCCCCTGGATAAAAGGTCAGCGGCTCGCCATCACTGAGGCGGTGACCACGTAACGCCGGGATCTTTTCACCGTTGACATCAATCAGGCCGCTCTGCGTGGCCTGCACTGACGCCAGGCCCACGCAGTCCATGCTGATCCCTTCAAAAGCGGCATTTTGCCAGGCGTCCTGGATCAACTGCTGGAGCAGCGCGACCATGTTGCCATGCTGATCGACGGTGACGTGGTCGGCTTTGGTGGCTGCAAACAGTAATTTATCAATGACCGGGGAGAATAACCGACGGAACAACGTCCGCTGCCCGTAATGAAAGCTTTGCATCAACTGGGTCAGCGCGAGTCGCATGTCATTGAAGGCCTGCGGGCCGCTGTTTAGCGGTTGCAGGCAATCCACCAGCACAATCTGGCGGTCAAAACGCAGGAAATGATTCTTGTAAAAGTCTTTAACCACGTGTTCGCAGTAATAGTTAAAGCGCTCGCGCAGCATGCCTGCGTTAGTTTGCTTTCCGGCTTGCGCCAGGCGCGTTTCACCACTCTCATCAACGTCTGGCCAGGGGAAAAACTGCAGTGCGGGTGCACCTGCCATGTCGCCTGGCAACACAAACCGACCCGGCTGGATGAAGTGCAGTCCCTCGCGTTTGCACTGATGAAGATAATCCGTCCAACTCGCGGCAATGTCCGCCAGCCTGTTTTCATCCGCAGGCGCCAGGGGATCCAGCCCCTCCGTCAGTTTTCGCCATTTGGCAGACCATTCGCCGCGTTGCCCCTGTAGCAGCCCGGTCATCTGCCGCGACCAGCTCAGGTAATCCTGCCCCAGCATCGGTAAATCCAGCAGCCACTCTCCCGGATAGTCGACAATTTCCAGAAACAGGGTGGAGGTATCTTTAAAGTGGCGAAGCAGAGAATCTTGCGAACGGAAGCGCAAGGCGAGGCGAATTTCACTCACCCCTCGCGTGGGGGTTGGCCAGACCGGCGGCGTACCGTACAGCTGTGCCAGCCCTTCATCGTAGGTGAAACGGGGGATGCCAAAGTCTCGCTGCGGGACGCGCTTTACGCCCAGCAATCGCTCTTCGCGGACTGCGCTGATCAACGGTAAACGCGCACCAGCGTGTACATTGAGTAATTGATTTACCATCGAGGTGATAAATGCTGTTTTTCCGCTGCGGCTCAGTCCCGTCACTGCCAGTCGCAGATGTCGGTCCATGCCCCGGTTAACCAGTGCGCTCAGTTCATTTTTCCAACGTTCAATCGCCATTCCGTGCCGCCGTGAAAGGTGAAAAGTTTAACGATAAGTCATGTAGATGTGGGTGCTGCGAGGCATTATCAACCATGGCGCCTGAGCGTCAGGCGCCATGTAAAGGAGGTTAGTGCGATTTAACAGTAGGCATATTAAGTTGATTCATACCACCTTTATTGATGACATGCTGATATCCCAATTGCTGTAATTTTTCCTGAGCCAGCGTTGCCTGGCGGCCCGAATTGCAATAAAGATAAAGCGTATCGTCACGGGAAAGTGAAGCAACATTATTCGCGTCAATATCCTTCAGGGGAAGGTTAACCGCGCCTTTGATATGTTCCTGATGATACTGTTCTGGGATCCGCACATCGATCCATTTTTCTGCGGCGCAAGCCTGCGCACTGGCTGCAAAGGTTATGGCAATAAGCGTCAGCTTTAACATCTCGTCTTTCCTTAGTGAATGAAGTCCTGGCGCGATTATACTCGTCCTCAGCAGCCGCTTTATGTTTAATCATCCACAAATCCGCACGCCGATCTTTATTTGTTAAAGCGTTTGGCCACTTTGCCGGCTGCCCGGTTCAGTAAGGGTTCCAGAGCGAAGGCCAGCAGCATTTTTACCGGACGACGGGCGACGGATTTCACCGCCCAACCTGCCACACCCGCCGGGCCAAAACGCAGCGCTGCCAGCAGAGCCAGTTTTCCGGCGAGTTTCACGCCCGGTTTGATTTTTTGTGTTGCCTGTTGCCATTTCGCCATGGTCATTTACCTCGATTAAAGCTGTCGGAAGCGACTGCGCAGTGAGAACGTGTCGGAGGTGACATAACGTTCCATTTGACGTAGCCGTTGCTCGCCTGCACTTAACTCTGCGTCCACCCTATCCAGTAATTCGCTGTTGGAGGGGGTAAGAGCCTCTTCATCCAGGTGATCCGGCATGGGATCCAGGACAAAGGTCATGATGATATAGGCCACCAGAACCGGGAAAAAGAGGCCAAACAGCATGGCCAAAACGGTTATCAGGCGAATCAGTTTGACCGGCACGTCCAGGTAATGGGCCACACCGGCACACACACCTTTGACCATGCCCTGCTGTGGAATACGCCAAAGTTTCTTATTCAAATTTAAACCTGCCATCAGCGATCTCTCCAGTTGGGATGCTCCGCATCGAGAATATCTTCCAGCGCCTGAATGCGTTCGCGCATGCGTCGTGCATCATCGGTCATTTGCACCAGCCGTTGCTGTTCGCTCTGCGAAAGCTCACCATGTGCGGAACGATTGTTGTAGTGCAGCCACAGCCAGACCGGTAAAACAAACAGAACGAATAGCGTCAGGGGAATAGCCAGAAAAAGCGCGCTCATGTGTACTCCTTACAGGTAATAATGGGGCGGCATCTCCCGATGCCGCACAAATAACGTTACTGGTTATCCTGTTTCATTCTGGCTTTCAGTTGGGCCAGTTGCTCGCTGATTTCATCATCGGCTTTCAGCTCAGAAAACTGCTGGTCCAGCGTTTTCTGTTTGCCAAAACCGTGGCTTTCCGCTTTGGCTTCCATCTGATCGATACGGCGCTCAAAGGATTCAAAACGCGCCATCGCTTCATCAATTTTGCCGCTGTCCAGCTGACGGCGAACATCGCGAGACGAGTTTGCCGCCTGATGACGCAGCGTTAATGCCTGCTGACGGGCACGGGTTTCACTGAGTTTATTCTCCAGCTCGCCAATCTCTTTTTTCATGCGAACCAGCGTTTCGTCTACCAGCGTGACTTCCTGCTCCAGGGTCTCGATAATGGAGACGACTTTTTGTTTCTCAATCAGCGCGGCACGCGCCAGATCGTCTTTATCTTTACGCAGCGCGAGCTCGGCTTTTTCCTGCCACTCAACCTGCTGCGCATTCGCCTGCTCAATGCGGCGGGTCAGCTGTTTTTTCTCCGCCAGCGCACGAGCGGAGGTGGAACGGACTTCCACCAGCGTGTCTTCCATTTCCTGAATCATCAGACGCACCAGCTTCTGCGGGTCTTCTGCTTTTTCCAGCAGTGAGTTGATGTTAGCGTTCACGATGTCGGCAAAACGAGAGAAAATACCCATAATCGGTTCCTCTTGATTTCTGTAATCGGGCAGTGCCCTGCTCCTTGGCTATTACAATCTTCGTGCCAACTTTTTAAGTTATTGATTTTAAATAAAACAGAACATTTTACCGTTCCGGTTTTTTAGACTACAGTGGTGAA
>DFPL01000182.1 GCA_002377245.1 Enterobacteriaceae bacterium UBA3516 | reverse complement strand
GAGATTAAAGGCGGGATGGTGCAGGTGCCGACGACGCCGGGTCTGGGCGTGGAGCTGGACATGGACCAGGTGATGAAGGCGCACGAGCTGTATCAGAAACACGGTCTGGGCGCGCGCGACGACGCCATGGGGATGCAGTACCTGATCCCGGGCTGGACGTTCGACAACAAACGTCCTTGCATGGTGCGTTAATAGGATCGCCAGTCTCTGCGGAGGCTGGCAGTTTCCTTAGGCTTCCGGGTATATGCTTGCGGCAGTGAATATGCGTAAGGATGGCTTATGAAGATTGTTATTGCACCTGACTCTTATAAAGAAAGTTTGAGTGCCTTAGAGGTTGCGACCGCGATTGAAAGCGGGTTTCGCGAAATTTTTCCCACGGCTGAATATGTAAAATTGCCGGTGGCGGACGGTGGTGAAGGGACGGTTGAAGCCATGGTTGCCGCGACCTGTGGGCGCATTGTGAATGTGGCGGTGAAAGGCCCGTTAGGTGAGGCGGTTGAGGGTTTTTATGGTCTGTCTGGCGATGAACAGTGTGCCTTTATCGAGATGGCTGCTGCCAGCGGTCTTGAATTGGTTCCCGCAGCGCAGCGTGACCCGCTGGTCACCACTTCGTGGGGAACCGGTGAGCTGATCCGTCACGCGCTGGATTCAGGCGTAAAACATATCATCATCGGTATTGGCGGCAGTGCCACCAATGACGGCGGTGCCGGGATGGTGCAGGCGCTGGGCGCAAAATTGCTGGATAAACAGGGCCAGCAGATTGGGCCGGGCGGGGCCGCACTGGAAGCGCTGGCGAGTATTGATGTGCGCGAGCTGGACAAGCGTCTTGCTGACTGCCGCATCGAAGTGGCCTGTGATGTCACTAACCCGCTGACCGGGAAAGAGGGGGCATCAGCCATCTTTGGCCCACAGAAAGGGGCGACGCCAAAAATGATTGCCCGCCTGGATCAAGCGCTGGGTCATTATGCGAAGCTCATCGCCAGGGACCTTGATGTCGAGGTATTGAATCTGGCCGGCGGCGGCGCGGCGGGCGGTATGGGGGCGGGTCTCTTCGCCTTCTGTGGCGCTGAACTGCGTCGGGGTATTGAGATTGTCACCGAGGCATTATCCCTGGACGCCCATGTCGCTGATGCCGACCTGGTGATTACCGGTGAAGGACGCATCGATAGCCAGACCATCAATGGCAAGGTGCCGGTTGGGGTGGCAAGCGTCGCTAAGCGCTATAACGTTCCGGTTATTGGCATCGCCGGAAGCCTGACGGCAGATGTGGGTGTGGTGCATGACCACGGCATCGACGCTGTTTTCAGTGTGATTTATAAAATCTGTTCGTTGGATGATGCGTTGGCCAATGCGGGAGAGAATGTCCGCATGGCGGCCCGTAACATCGCGGCGGTATTAAAAATCGGACAAGGCAAGTAGCGCTTGTACGTATCCTCACCTTGTGGGCTGAGATAGCACCAGTAATGTTACGTTTTACAGCGATAACACTGTGCAATGAGAACACAACAGTTAAAGCGATGACAGGGTCCGGCTNNAACATAAGGTGAACGGAATGCCCCACAGAGCCGCATTTTTCCCCTCACCCTAACCCTCTCCCCCGAGGGGCGAGGGGACTGTCCGTGCTCGTATTATTTTGTGGGGATCCCTCTACCTTGCGGGAGAGGCTATCACCGGCTAACCCATCAGTTTTCGCGTCTCGCGAGTCACGTTATCCATCTCATCGAGCAGTTCCAGAAACTCTGGCTCCAGATCCTCGGCGGGTACGCCGCTACGCAAATGATGTTCTATCAGTTTGCACAGCTTTTTCAGGCGCGGAACACCGCTATAGCTACAACTGCCGTGCAGTTTATGAATGGACTCCATCAAACCCTCAGGGGCTTCACCGACCAGCTGTTCCTCAACCCGGTTACGAATTTCCGGTAAAAATGCCACCAGCATTTGTAGCAGTTCGCGGGCGAGATCGGTTTTTCCTGCCGCTTGGCGCAGGGCGAGCTGCCAGTCGAGCGTTACGTCTTCATTCACGATCGGTTCGGCTGCCTTCGCCGCCGCGTCAGACGCTGCGGTGGTAATGACCGGATCGGGCTTATAGCGCAACAGCAGATTATGCAGCTTGTCTTCTTCGATGGGTTTTGCCAGATAATCGTTCATCCCGGCGCTGAGCAGCTTCTCTTTCTGCCCGGCCATCGCATGTGCAGTCACTGCAATCACCGGTGTCTGCTGCTGATGCGGCAATTGACGAATCAGTTCGCAGGCCCGAATGCCGTCCATCTCCGGCATCTGGATATCCATCAGAATCAAATCAAACTGCATCTGTTTTGCGCGCTCAAGCGCCTGCGCACCACTGTTGCACACTTCCACATGCTGGACCTGATCTTCCAGCAGTACGCCGATAAGTTTCAGGTTGGCCGGGTTGTCATCCACCGCCATTACGGTCATCGGAAGCTTGGTTTCATCAACGGAGGGGGATTGCCGTGCCGAACGACAGTATTCTGTCAACGCGGGCAGCAGACGTGTCGCGGTGAGCGGTTTTTGCAGACAGGCCGCTGCGCCATCCTGTTTAAGCTCTTCAGCGTTAATCTGCGCATGGCACGGTAGCGCCAGCAGCAGGTAATCGGTCATCGACTTGGCTCTTGCCAGCCTCTCATGCTGCATGCTTAAGGGGTCACGCAAGGTCACCGGAATAGACATCAACAGAATATCGTAGTGATCGGGCGGCAGGGCGGAGAACGACGGGCTATAAATCACCTCAAGGGGGGTGGTGCTTAACACGTCCAGCGTGCTTTGTGCCGCAGCGGCATTCGGTTCGATATAGGCCAGACGTTTACCCTTCAGGCATCCCGTGACCGGTCCTTCGGTAATCGCATTGGGGTTCAGATCGAGATTAATGTTAAACCAGAAGGTTGAACCGCGGTTAGGCTGACTATGGAATGAGATATCACCGCCCATCTCATTGACCAGGCGCTGGGTGATAACTAACCCCAGACCCGTTCCGCCATGACGACGAGAAATACTGGCATCTGCCTGACGAAACGCCTGGAAGAGCCGTGACTGATCGCGTTCAGGGATGCCAATACCCGTATCGCGAATCTGCACCTCAATCTGCACCTTGTTATTACTGATGGCGCGCTTTTCCACCAGAATATCGATGTTGCCGCTTTCGGTGAATTTAATCGCATTACCGACAATATTAGTAATGACCTGCTGGAGGCGCAACGGATCGCCAATCACGTTATCCGGTACGTCGTTGCGGGTATTGAGCGTCAATTCAAGGCCTTTATCGTGCGCAGAGTGCGCCAGCAGCGTCACCACCTCATCCAGCGTGCTGCGCAGCGGGAACGGGATGCTTTCGAGGATCAGTTTTCCCGCTTCGAGCTTGGAGAAGTCCAGCACATCATTAATGATCGCCAGCAGATTATTGGCCGAACGCTCAATGGTCAGCATATGGTCACGCTGGGTTGGGTTCAGTTCAGATTTCAGCGTCAGGCGGGTGAAACCAATGACGCCATTAAGCGGCGTACGCAGCTCGTGAGACATATTGGCAAGAAACTCGGACTTGATGCGCGCGGCCTCTTGCGCACGTTTTTTCGCCAAATCCAGCTCGACGTTCTGAATCTCCATCTGTTCCAGCGTTTCTCGCAGATCCGACGTGGACTGGTCGATGTTGTGTTGCATCTCTTCGTGATAGGCCGCCAGCGACATCGCCATCGAGTTGATGCCGTTTTTCAGCATATCGAGTTCGCCGAGCATAAAGCCCTCAACGCGGCTGTCCAGCTGACCACGTCGAATGCGGTCAACCGTGTTAACCATATTGCGAATCGGACTGGTGACATCGCGCATCAGCCGCCAGCCAAAAATCAACGCAATACCGATACAGAATAAAATCATCAGGCTGGAGATAAAAATCTCTTTGTATTGCTGTAAGCGAACCGACTTAAGATCCAGTTCCAGCGCGACGTACCCCAACATATTTCCTGCCGGTTTGGCATCCGTTAACGCGGACTCGTCGGGGGAGTAGCCCTCTGAGACGATTGGCGTACGCAGGATCATCTGGTCTCCGATACGGGTGACGGTCAGACGTCGAGGAAGGGCTGCGCCGTCGGGTAGACGTAATCCGCGGGGATCAAGCTGGAAATTGGAGGTAACAAAGAGGTGGTTTTGATCATCATAAATAGAAATGGCGCGGACGATTTCAGAGTGACGGCGATGCAGTACGCTGATGAGCTGACCAATGGCTTCCCGGTCCTGGAGGGTCATGCTGTATTCACTGGAGACCGCAAGGGGCTCAATGATACTGGCTCCCGCGTCTTCCAGTTGACGCTGTAAGTCGTTGTAGCGATGGACGACGAAGAAGATACTCAGCAGCACGCCGATTAAGACCGTGGGGGCGAGGATCAGAATCATCATGCGCGCACGCAGGCTGTAGTTGGTCATGGGGTTCCGTTATGGGAGAATGTGGCCATTATCTGTAATTGAGAAAATTCTCGGCAATGGCGCAATTCTACTCTGCAAAACGACGTGTGACGACTAGTCAAAAAGTAACCGTAACAGTAAACGACCTCGACCCCTTTGGTCAGGGGGTTGCACGGCATAATGGAAAAGCGCTGTTTGTGCCCGGATTATTACCGCAGGAGACGGCGGACGTTGTCCTCATTGATGATAAGCGTCAGTTCGCGCGAGGTGAGGTCAAACGTCGTCACAATGATAGTCCTGAGCGCGTCACGCCGCCCTGTCCCCATTTTGCTGTTTGCGGAGGATGCCAGCAACAGCATGCCAGCGTTGCACTACAGCAGAGCAGCAAAAGTGCGGCGCTGGCCAGAATGATGAAACGTGACGTAGATGAGATTATCTCTGGTTCAGCATGGGGATACCGCCGCCGCGCGCGTTTAAGCCTCAGTTGGCAGCCGAAATCTCAGCGTCTGGAGATGGGTTTTCGCAAGGCGAGCGGCAAAGAGATCGTCAATGTGGTGCGCTGCCCTGTATTGGCGCCCCGTCTTGAGGCATTACTCAAGCCGCTGCACGAATGTCTCGCTACGCTGCAGGGTGTGCGTCATTTAGGCCACGTCGAATTGGTGCTGGCCGATAACGGCCCAATGATGATTTTGCGTCACACGGCACCGCTTGTTGCTGCTGACAGGCAAAAACTGGAACGCTTTTCGCATTCCGAGGGACTGATGCTGTATCTCGCCCCGGAAAGCGACATACTGGAACCTGTTACTGGAGAAGCCCTCTGGTATAGCTCGAACGGGCTACGCTTAACGTTCAGTCCACGAGATTTCATCCAGGTGAATGACGGGGTTAACCAGAAAATGGTGTCCGCCGCGCTGGCCTGGCTTGACGTTCAGCCTGACGATCGGGTTCTGGACCTGTTCTGCGGAATGGGCAACTTTACGCTGCCTCTGGCAAAACAGGCCGCGAGCGTGGTGGGCGTTGAAGGGGTTGCGGCACTGGTCGACAAGGGCCGGGAAAATGCCCGGCAAAATGCGTTGCAGAATGTGACATTTTTTCATGAGAATCTCGACGAAGATGTCACTCAGCAACCGTGGGCGCGACAGGGGTTTGATAAAATTCTGCTGGACCCCGCCCGTGCCGGCGCCGCAGGTGTAATGCAGTACGTGATAAAATTAGCACCCAAAAAAGTGGTGTACGTTTCCTGTAACCCGGCAACCCTTGCCCGTGACAGTGAGGCGCTCTTAAGTGCAGGTTACCAGATTCAGCGGCTGGCGATGTTGGATATGTTCCCGCACACTGGACATCTGGAATCGATGGTTTTATTCGAGCAGAAGTGATTAATTTCGGCTTGCTGAATTCGGCAGGCCCGGTCCCTTAAAGGAGAGGACAATGGTTGCGGTAAGAAGTGCGCATTTGAATAAAGCGGGTGAGTTCGATCCTAAAAAATGGATCGCCAGTCTGGGTATCTCCAGTCAGCCGTCGTGTGAACGCTTAACCGAAACCTGGGAATATTGTCTGCGACAAACGCAAGGACACCCGGACGCTGAAATACTGCTCTGGCGCGGCGTCGAGATGGTGGAAATCCTCTCCATGCTCAGTATGGATCTCGATACGTTGCGAGCGGCGTTACTCTTCCCGCTGGCAGACGCTGACGTGGTCAGCGAAGATGTGCTGCGCGAAAGCGTGGGCAACTCCATCGTCGAGCTTATTCACGGGGTGCGCGATATGGCCGCCATCCGTCAGCTCAAAGCGACCCATAACGACTCCGTCTCCTCCGAACAGGTGGATAACGTCCGGCGCATGCTGCTGGCGATGGTGGATGATTTCCGTTGTGTGGTCATCAAGCTCGCTGAACGCGTCGCCCATCTGCGAGAAGTCAAAGATGCGCCGGAAGACGAGCGCGTGCTGGCTGCTAAAGAATGTACCAATATCTATGCGCCATTGGCGAACCGTCTCGGGATTGGTCAGCTCAAATGGGAGCTGGAAGATTACTGCTTCCGCTATCTGCACCCGGCGGAATACAAGCGCATCGCCAAACTGCTGCATGAACGCCGCATCGATCGCGAACATTACATCGACGAATTCGTCGGCCATTTACGCTCTGAAATCAAAAACGAAGGCGTTAAAGCGGAGGTTTATGGTCGTCCGAAGCATATCTACAGCATCTGGCGCAAAATGCAGAAGAAGCATCTCGCTTTTGACGAGCTGTTTGACGTTCGCGCCGTGCGTATCGTGGCCGAACGCCTGCAGGACTGCTATGCGGCATTGGGCATCGTGCATACCCATTTCCGCCATTTGCCGGATGAGTTCGATGATTATGTGGCGAACCCTAAACCGAATGGCTACCAGTCTATCCATACGGTGGTGCTGGGGCCGGGCGGCAAAACCGTAGAAATCCAGATCCGAACCAAACAGATGCACGAAGACGCTGAGCTGGGCGTTGCCGCGCACTGGAAATACAAAGAAGGTACCGCAACACCTGGCCCGCGCTCCAGCCATGAAGATCGTATTGCCTGGCTGCGTAAGCTGATTGCGTGGCAGGAAGAGATGGCGGACTCCGGCGAAATGCTGGATGAAGTGCGTAGTCAGGTCTTTGATGACAGGGTGTATGTCTTTACGCCGAAAGGGGATGTGGTGGACTTGCCCGCAGGCTCCACGCCGCTGGACTTTGCTTACCACATTCATAGCGATGTCGGGCATCGTTGCATCGGGGCAAAAATCGGCGGGCGTATTGTTCCCTTTACCTACCAGTTGCAGATGGGCGATCAGATTGAAATCATCACCCAGAAGCAGCCAAACCCGAGCCGCGACTGGCTGAACCCTAACCTGGGCTACGTAACCACCAGCCGTGGGCGTTCTAAAATCCATAACTGGTTCCGTAAACAGGACAGGGATAAAAACATTCTTGCCGGCCGTCAAATCCTGGACGATGAACTGGCACACCTCGGCATTAGCCTGAAAGAGGCGGAGAAACAGCTGCTTCCGCGCTACAACTTTAACGATCTGGAAGAGCTGCTGGCGGCGATTGGCCTGTTCGAGATGAAGAAGGACGGAAAGTCGACCTACGTGCGCGCGCTGCCGAAAAAAGGTGCAGCGAAACCGGCAAAATAAGCGCACTCCCACCAGGAAAACCAACATGCTGAAGATCTGGGGCCGGCGCAATTCCAGCAACGTGCGCAAGGTGTTGTGGTGCGCCGAGGAGATCGGCGTGCCGTACGAGTCCATCGAAGTGGGCGGCAGCTTCGGCGGCACGCAGACGCCGGAATACGTGGCGATGAACCCGAACGGGCTGGTGCCGGTGATCGAAGACCACGGCCTGCCGCTGTGGGAGTCCAACACCATCGTGCGCTACCTGAGCGCCCGTTATGCGCTGGGCACGCTGTATCCGGAAGACGTGATGGCGCGGGCGCAGTGCGAAAAATGGATGGACTGGAGCACCTCGCGCATGGCTCCGCTGTACAGCGAGCTGATCTGGGGAATCATGCGCACCGCGCCCGCCGACCGCGATGAAACCCGCATCAATGCCGCCGTGGTCAAGGCCGGTGATTACCTGGCCATGGCCGATGCCACGCTGGCCACGCAGCCGTGGTTGTCCGGCGAGCAGTTCGGCATGGGCGACATTCCGCTCGGCGCACTGGTATATGCGTGGTTCAACCTGCCGATCCAGCGCCCGCACCTGCCGCACCTGGAAGCGTGGTACGAGCGGTTGCAGCAGCGGCCGGCGTACGTGAAAGCGGTGATGACGCCGTTGACCTGATCCACGTCTTACGAAGCGTACCGACCAACGGTCGGTACCTACCTGGATACGTGCATCAGGTAGGTGCGGACCGTTGGTCCGCACGCCGTCAATACAGATCCATCGGATCGACGTCGAGAGACCAGCGCACCTTCCGCGCTTCCGGCAACCCATGAATCCGCGGCACCACCACATCCAGCACCGCATGCAATGGCTGCCGCTTGGGCGCGGACAACAACAACTGGGTGCGCTGATACCCCGCCCGGCGCGGCATCGGCGCGGGCATCGGTCCGAACCGCTCCACTGGCGCATCTTCGACAATCAAGCCACGCACGGCGGTGAGCATGGCATTGGCATGCTCCACCTGCTGCGCCTCCGCGCGTAGCAGGGCCAGGTGCGCGAACGGCGGGAAGCCTGCTGCATCACGCTGCTGCAGCTCGGCATCGGCAAAGGCGTGGTAGCCGCCGTGCACCAGCGTTTCCAGCAAGGGGTGCCCGGGGTGGTGGGTCTGCAGCCACACCTCGCCGGGGTCGGTGGCGCGGCCAGCGCGGCCCGCCACCTGGATCAGCTGCTGGGCCAGTTTCTCGCTGGCGCGGAAGTCGGCCGAGAACAGCCCTTCGTCGATGCCCACCACCACTACCAGGGTGAGCCTGGGGAGGTCGTGACCTTTGGCGAGGATCTGCGTGCCGACCAGAATGCCGGGCTGGTCGCCCAGCCGCGCCAACTGCGATTCCAGCGCGTCCCGACGGTTCGTGGTGCCACGATCGATCCGGATCACCGGATAGTCGGCAAAGGCCTCGACCAGGTGCTCTTCCAGGCGCTCGGTGCCGATGCCCTGCGGTTGCAGCGCCAGGCTGCCGCAATCCGGGCAGGCCAACGGGGCCGGCTGGCGCGCGCCGCAGTGGTGACACTGAAGCCTGCGGCCGCCGGCGTGCACTGTCATCGGCGCGTCGCAACGCCGGCAGGGCGCGGTCCAGCCACAGTCATGGCACAGCAGCACCGGTGCGTAGCCACGTCGGTTCTTGAACACCAGGACCTGATGGCCGCGCTGCAGATGCTCGGCAATGCCTTCCAGTACTTCGGGCGACAGGCCATCGCGCAGCGGACGCTTGCGCACATCGAGCACGCGCACACGCGGCGGGCGGGCCTCGCCGGCACGTTGCTTCAGCCGCAGATGCACGTAACGACCGCTGCGCGCGTTGTGCAGCGACTCCAGTGACGGCGTGGCACTGCCCAGCACCACCGGGATGTCCAGCGCCTTGGCCCGGACCAGGGCGAAATCGCGGGCGTGGTAGCGGATGCCGTCCTGCTGCTTGTAGCTGCCGTCGTGCTCCTCGTCGACCACGATCAGGCCGGCATTGGGCAGCGGGGTGAACACCGCTGAGCGGGTGCCGACGATCACCTGGGCCTCGCCGCGCGTCGCAGCGGCCCAGACCCGGGCACGCTCGTTGTCATTCAGGCCCGAATGCAGCACATGCACGGGAATGCCCAGCCGGGTGCGGAAGCGCGTCAGCGTCTGCGGGGTGAGCCCGATCTCCGGCACCAGCACCAGCGTCTGCCGTCCACGCGCCAGGCAGTCTGCGATGGCCTGCAGGTAAACCTCGGTCTTGCCGCTGCCGGTGACACCGTCCAGCAGGAACGTGCCAAAACCGGTGCCACCGGTAATGGCGGCGACGGCATCGGCCTGCTCGGCATTGGGTACCGGGCCAGTGCCCAGCATCGGCACCGGGGCGACATGGACCTGTGCCACGCGCTCGACCAGACCGCGTTTGGCCAGCGACCGCGCGGCGCTGCGCCAGTCATCCATCAGGTCGTCCAGCTGGTCTTCATCGAGCGCGGTACCGCGCGCGGCGGCGTCGGCC
>DFPL01000066.1 GCA_002377245.1 Enterobacteriaceae bacterium UBA3516 | reverse complement strand
TATCAGATGGGCTATTCCAACAGTTTGTGGCGCATGAACTACAACATTACCGCCGGGCGCAGTAAATCCGCCAGTGGTCGGGACCAGACCACCTGGTATTTTGGTCTTTCCATGCCTTTGTGGGAGAGTTATGGCGTACGCGCCCCTTATTTGAGTCTGCGTTATAACGAGAACAGCGATGGTGGCAAAAGTGAGCAAGCCACGCTTTCTGGCGTACTGGGAGAGGGCAGTAAATACAACTACAACATGACCGCCAGCCATGACAATTACAGCGGTTCATCCGGTAGCATCGGAGCGGGCTGGCAGGGTAGTGCTGCTACGCTGAACGGCAGCTTCAGTAAGGGGAGAGACTACAAGAGCAGCTCGCTCAGCCTGGGCGGTGCCGCCGTGGCCCACTCCGGTGGCATTACTCTCTCACCCTTTAATAGCGACACCTTTGCACTCATTGAAGCCAAAGGTGCGAAAGGGGCCAAAGTGGCCGGCTATGCGGGAGCGGAAGTCGACCGATTTGGCTATGCGCTTTATCCGTCTCTGGTGCCATACAGCATGAACAGCGTGGGGATTGATCCGGAAGGATCATCGCTGGATATAGAGTTTGAGAATACCTCACAAACTGTAGTGCCCCGCGCTGGCGCTGTCGTCAAAGTGAAATTTGAGACCCACCGGGGTACCGCCGTGCTAATCCGCTCCATGTTTGGTGGAGAGCCGGTTCCCTTCGGCGCCGAAGTCTTTAACGAGAAAGACGCTAACGTCGGTACCGTTACGCAAGGTGGGTTAATTTATGCCCGCGTTGAGGAAGACAAAGGAACGCTGGTGGTGAAATGGGGTGAAGAGATGCACAACCGCTGTCAGGTTAGCTATGTACTCGCGCCAGAACCGAAAGACAAAGAATTACAGGGCTTGCCACAGCAGTTCGAAATGCCTTGTCAGACCTATCAGGCGCCAGGTCGTAGTAAAACGCCAGGTTCAGCACTGGCCGCCAACGCGCAGTAACATCCTTAAGCTCAAGTATCCTTTGATACGTTTGGCGGTAACCCTGGTTACCGCCTTTTTTGTTTAATAAAAATGTGTCGGGGTAGATAGATTTTTGAAAATCAGAAGCAATCAGAGCCGTTATGGGCAGTTTGGCGACATGAAATTCAGGGGGCAGAAAGAGGTCGATTTTTTAATTACCGATGATTATTCTGCTCACTTGCTTCCAGTAAATAATTGATTGTGCTTCATGGTATTAAGAATAAAATTCTCTGTAGATAATCTTTCCACCCATTAATAGATCTAAATATGCTATTGCAAGCCCCTGAAACACAAGAAATAAGAGGAATTAACTTTATCATTAATATTTTCGTGACGTTATTTTTAGGAATTGGTAAAGGTTGTTTATGATGGTTAAAAGAGCTAGTCTTCCACCGTTGTTAATAAATATTATATCATTCACTGAGAGTATTAGCGACGATGGGGAAATACATTAGAGGAATATTTAAATGCAGGCTTATCTCTTTTCCTCTCAAGGAAATATTATTTATAATATCTCTTATTTTGAGCTATGGCGCAAAAATAAATGCAGCAGAAATTACCTGCACGTCAGGCAACAGCCCTGATTCTGAGAATTTCGATATTGCTACTCTTAAGATGACCCTCAGTTCGTTTATCCCCGATTATACCGAGCTTTACCTTATGCGAATCAACACGGCCAGTGGCGTCTATGCTCGTTGTAAAAGCACACCTTCAATGGTAAATGTTGTGACTGGCGCGTCGGTAACCAATGCCATGGGGCCGGCAGATACCTCTCGCAGCGGTTATATTATTTTCCCGACCAGCGTAAGCGGAATTGGTATTTCGATTAATAGCCTGGAGGCAGCAGGCTACCCCCCCGTGCCTGCCTGGCCTGACATCGTAGCCGTCAAAAGTACGCCTGCGAATAATATGAACACCGCCCGAACACAGGAGGTGGATATTCGGCTTTGGAAAATTCCCGGTGATATTCAGACCGACATCTCGCCATTTACGCTAACGGGGCCAACGCTGATTCAAGGGGCTATGCCTGGAAGCGCAGGTGATTCTATGAACCCAGCGAGTATGACTGCTGACCGTGCACCCAGCGCAAATTTCTGGACATTCAGTGCACGAAGTCTTATGGCAAGCGCAAAGTATTATGTCGGCACCTGTAATTTGCGCAACAACCATCAAACGGTTCTTTTAGGGAAGCATCTTAATTTCAACCGCCACTCTGAATGGAAAGATGCCAGCTTTACCATTGACTGCCCAACCATTGCTTACGGATATGGTGGGACAAATTATTCATCAGGAAACAAAAAAAATAAGGCACCGTCCATTAAAATCATTCCCTACAATTCGGTGATCGTTAATGATGAATTGGGGAATACGCTCAGTGGGACGATAGCACTCGACAATGGTGGGGCTCAGGGCTATGGCGTTCAGCTCGCCTGGGGCGATTATTCCACGCAGGTGACGGGGGGCAATCCTGCGAACCCGGTAAAGTTTGAGACACAGATTTCGGTGGCAACACTGGTAAGCACTTATCCTGCGCAGTTACCCCTCAATGGCCCGCCGCCCTCAGCCACCATCAAAATGGCAGCCCGTTTTATCCAGACGGAAGCGATACCCCAGGCCGGCCCGGCCAGAGCGGCCATTGAGGTTATTGTTAATTACGAATAACGCAGCAGGGCTAATGTGCCCCGCCGGTCGGGATCTCATCCGCCCACTGGGTGGCGGTTTTCACCAGTTCGGCGATGACGCTACGATTCAGACCGAGGCGGTGACCCAGCGCGCTGACCTCTTCCCACTTATGATCTTCGTACAAAATAGCCAGATGCAAATAGGGGTAGAGCGGGCCGCGCTGCTCTTTTAGCGCCATCATGACGCTTGAGGAAACATCAATCTGACCAATCAGGTCCGCCATCGGCATTTCAAAAATGCTGTCCAGCTGGGAGAAAAGCCCCACAATAAAGGCATCATCGGAGGAGTGACGGCTAATGGAGCGCGCCGCAGCCAGCTCGCAAAACTTGCCGCGAATCAGGCTCTGGTGATAAATCTCATCTGTTTTGACCACGTTAACGGAGGTCAGGCAGGCAACCAGCACAAAACGTCGCAGTTCATTAGTACCGAGATAGAAGATGATGTCTTTCAGTGACTGGCTGCGGAAATTTTTAATGCCGCGTGCGTTAAACACAATGTTTTGCGCATAGCGCATCAGCTTGAAAGAGAGCGCCAGGTCTTGCTTCAGCAACGCTTCGATTTTGCCAAAATCCGGCGAATCCGCATTAGCTTCTTTCATCAGCTTCAGCGTGACGGTCTGGTTCTGAATCAGTTTGTTGCCCGCATGAATAACGGGTTTGCTGAAAAAATGCCCCTGGAAAAGCGTGCAGCCGACCTGGCGAAAGCATTCATACTCTTCAAGCGTTTCCACCTTCTCGGCGAGAAAGACCGTTCCCTCAAGCAGGTCGGCTTTGTCCTGAATATAATGTTTTATCTCTTCTGCGGTATTTACCCGTACATCAAACTTAATAATGCTGACGTAGGGTAAAAATTCATTCCAGGTATCACCGAGTTCAAAGTCATCCAACGCGATGCGAAAACCGTGTTTGGACAGTTGCTTGACCGTTTTCAGCAGGCGTGGCGTCGGCTCCGCCGTTTCGAGAATCTCGACGATAACGCGATCTTTAGGCAGCGTCTCCGCCATGCCCTGAACCAGCAGTTCATAGGGAAAGTTAACGAAAATGGCGCTGTACTCTTTCAAACGACCGAGAGGCGCGCCAAGAAACTGTTCTACGATGATTTGGGCAGTGGCATATTCCGGAGTAACGTCGGGAAACCGGTTCGTCATACTGTCTCTGAACAACAGTTCGTAACCGACCGTGTTCATATTTTCGTCAAAAATCGCCTGGCGGGCGACAAAAGAAAACATGGGATACTCCATACAAATGCCTGCAAATATCAGGTCCGGTTACAAGTCGTGACCGGCTAGCCCTCGTCATTTTCCCTGAGCGGCGAAAAGAAGGGGAGCGAAATGCAACGTCGCAAGTGGGTCTTACAGAAGGCAGCATCTTTTGTAAACTTCTGAGGGACTTAAGTCAAATCCCTTATGCGTAAACAGAGGGTCATAAAGCGAAATATCTGTGAAAAATTGTCCAGCTAAATAGCGAAATGACCCGATTGCCTGTAACCGGGTCATCTTTTCATCAAATGAGACTACGGCCTCGACACGGCCCCGGCTTTTTCCAGCATAGCGTGTAATAAGACATTTGCCCCGGCCGTAACCTGTTCCGGTGACGAATATTCAATTTCATTGTGACTGATACCGTCTTTACAGGGAATAAAAATCATTCCGGTAGGTGCGAGCATGCTCATATAAACGGCATCGTGCCCGGCGCCGGAAACGATATCCATCGATGAATAGCCCAGTTTCTGTGCTGCATTGCGTACGGCCTCTTTACAATCAGGATGGAAAGGCGCAGCAGGATAGTGGGAGACCTGTTGTAGCGCGATGCCCAGCCCGGTCTCTGTTTCGAGCTTTTGCAGGAAGGCTTTTAATGCCGCGTCCATGTCATCCACGTCGGCATCGGTCATATTGCGAAAATCGATGGAGAATTTTACGCTGCCCGGCACCACATTACGGCTGTTGGGATGCACCTGCACCATGCCGACGGTGCCACGACCATGAGGAGCGTGACGCCCCGCAATATTCACCACTTCCTGCATGATGCGCGTCGCAACCTGCAAGGCATCTTTGCGCATCGCCATCGGGGTAGGGCCAGCATGGGACTCCATTCCGGTGACGATGCAGTCATACCAGCGGATACCCAGCACGGCCTGCACGACGCCAATATCGATATTTTTATCTTCCAGGATCGGACCTTGCTCAATATGCGCTTCAAAGTAGGCCCCGATGGGGTGGTCGCCCGGTGTTACATCGCCCGCATAACCGATTTTAGTCAGTTCATCTTTTACCGTTTTTCCTTCGGTGTCGGTCGCGGCATAAGCGACCTCAAGGGGAATCACGCCGGCAAACACGCCTGAGCCCATCATCACCGGAACAAAACGTGAACCCTCTTCGTTAGTCCAGAACACCATTTCAACGGGCGCTTGCGTTTCAATCTCTTGCTCGTTGAGGGTGCGGATCACTTCCAGCGCGGCGAGTACGCCGAAATTGCCGTCAAACTTACCGCCGGTTGGCTGGGTATCAATATGGCTGCCCGCCACAATCGGCAGCAGCGTGTTATCGCGACCGGCCCGCCGCATAAACACATTACCAATCTTATCCACTTCGACGGATAACCCTTCGGCTTTGCCCCAACCGATCACCAGGTCGCGCCCCTGGCGATCAAGGTCGGTGAGCGTCAGGCGGCAAACACCGCCTTTCGGCGTCGCACCAATTTGCGCGAGTTCCATTAGCGACTGCCACAAGCGATCGCCATTAATTCGCAGGTTTTCGATATTGGTCGTGCTGGTCTTTAACGAAACGACTTCACTGCTCATGAGTGACTCCTTCTTTGAAAGATGATTAACGGATGACGGCTTTCGGGGCACGATGGCGTTCCCATACGGCAGCGGCGCTGAAATCGGGGCCGAAGGCCGGGCGTTTGATGTAACGCCCCGCGCCTTCACGCACCCGCAGTTCGCCCTCGGCCCAGACCACGTTGCCCTGGCTGACGGTAAAGGCCGGTACCCCCGTCACGGTGCGCCCTTCGAAAATATTGAAATCATTACGTGAGTTATGGGTACGGGCGGAGAGCGTTTTGCTGCCCATCGGGTCCCACAGCACCAGGTCAGCGTCAGCCCCTGGCGCGATACAGCCTTTACGCGGGTAGAGATTGAACAACCGCGCGGTGTTGGCGGACGTAATGGCGACAAACTCGCTCGGCGTCAGGCGTCCGCTGTTGACACCCGCATCCCACAGCACCGCCATGCGTTCTTCTACGCCGCCGCAGCCGTTGGGTATTTTGGTGAAGTTATCGCTGCCCGCCGCTTTCTGGCTGGCGCAGAAGGTGCAGTGATCGGTGGCGGTGGTGTGAAGCTGACCAGACTGCAACCCGTGCCAGAGTGCCGACTGGTGGGATTTATCACGGAACGGCGGGCTCATGACGTGGGCCGCGGCGATGTTGAAATCCGGGTGGCGATAAACGCTGTCGTCAATGACCAGGTGACCTGCCAGCACTTCACCGTAGACGCGCTGCCCCCGACTGCGGGCACGCGCAATGGCCTCTGCGGATTCCCGGCAGGAAACGTGGACCACATAAATCGGCACCCCCATAATGCTGGCGACGGTGATGGCGCGGTTAGCTGCCTCACCTTCGACTTCGGGAGGACGGGAGAGCGGGTGGGCTTCCGGCCCGGTTATCCCCTGTTTCAACAGCTCTTGTTGCAGCAGCCAGACCATCTCGCCGTTTTCAGCATGTACGGTGGGCATGGCCCCCAGTTCCAGGCAGCGGCGGAAGCTGTTCATCAGGGTTTCGTCATCGCACATGATGGCGTTTTTATAGGCCATAAAGTGTTTAAAGCTGTTGACCCCTTCCTGTTGCACCAGTGTACCCATGTCCTGGCGCACGCTCTCATCCCACCAGGTGATGGCGACGTGAAAGCTGTAATCAGCGGCGGCGTTTTCTGCGAAGCCTCGCCATTGTTGATAAGCCTCCATCAGCGGTTGCTGCGGGTTTGGAATCACGAAATCGATAATGGTCGTGGTCCCCCCTGCGAGGGCCGCAGCGGTGCCGCTGAAGAAATCATCCACCGTGGTGGTACCCATAAACGGAAAATTCATGTGGGTGTGCGGGTCGATGCCGCCCGGCATGACGTACAGCCCGCCCGCATCGAGGGTTTCGGTCGAGGCGGGGATGTCCCACTGCGAGGCGTCCCCGACAGCGGCGACCACGCCGTCGACGCATAGCACATCGGCGCGCCGTTGGTGGTCTGCGTTAACAACGGTGCCGCCTTTAATCAACAGATTACGCATGTGTCATGTTCTCCAGAGTGCTTATTATTGAATGGGGTGCGCCTTTCTCCCTCTCCCTGAGGGCTGAGGGATTCCCACAAAAAAATGCGAGCACGAACGGTCCCCTCGCCCCACCGGGGAGAGGGTTAGGGTGAGGGGAAAACGCCGCACCTCTATGCTGACCTCGCCATCGGGTTATTCGGATGAGTAGTCCAGTTGGCATACACGTCCGTCACCACCTTGCCGGTGCGCTTATCCACTTCACCTGGCTGCAAACTGCGCAGCGAGATGCAGTTCTCCACCGGGCAAATGGAGGCGCATAAGTTACAGCCGACGCACTCTTCCTCAAGAACGTCAAAGCGACGCTCGCCTTCGGTAATAGCTGCAATCGCCTGATGAGATGTGTCTTCACATACCAGATGGCAGCGTCCGCATTTAATGCAGACGTCCTGGTCGATGACCGCTTTGTCTACATGATTGAGGTTGAGATAGCGCCAGTCGGTCACGCTCGGCAGCGCCATGCCGCGAAAGTCATCCAGAGTGCGAAACCCTTTCTCATCCATGTAGTTTTCCAGCCCGCTGACCATGTCGCGGACGATCTGGAAGCCGTGCACCATCACCGCCGTGCAGACCTGCACGGTGCCGCAGCCGAGCGCGATAAACTCCGCCGCATCGCGCCAGGTTGATACGCCGCCAATGCCGGAGATCGGCAGACCACGCGTCTCTGGATCGCGGCCAATTTCGGAAACCATATTCAGCGCGATAGGCTTCACCGCCGGACCGCAGTAGCCACCGTGCGATCCCTTGTCCCCGGTATGGGGCGACATCAGCATCGTGTCGAGATCCACGCCGATCACCGAATTAATGGTATTGATCAGCGACACCGCGTCGGCACCGCCAGCGCGTGCTGCCCGCGCCGGATAGCGAATATCGGTGATATTAGGCGTGAGTTTGACGATAACCGGCAGGCTGCAGTACTGCTTACACCAGCGGGTGACCTGCTCGATATAGGCTGGCACCTGACCCACCGCCGCGCCCATGCCGCGTTCGCTCATGCCGTGCGGGCAGCCAAAGTTGAGTTCAATGCCGTCTGCGCCAGTCGCTTCAACCTGCGGCAGAATGGTGCGCCAGGCCTCTTCTTCGCACGGCACCATGAGAGACACCACCACCGCCCGGTCGGGCCAGCGCTGTTTAATTCGGGTGATTTCTTCGAGGTTGAGGGCAAGCGATCGGTCAGTAATCAGTTCAATGTTATTGAGCCCGAGAATGCGCCGGTCGGCTCCAGTCAGCGTGCCGTAGCGCGGGCCGTTGACGTTAACCACATGCGGGTCCTGACCCAGCGTTTTCCAGACCACGCCGCCCCAGCCCGCCTGAAAGGCACGCTCCACGTTGTACTCTTTATCGGTTGGCGGCGCGGAGGCCAGCCAGAAGGGGTTTGGACTTTTAATACCCAAAAAATCGGTCTGTAAACTAGCCATGAATGCGCTCCTGAAAAGCGGTGGCATTAGCGGCATCGGCGGCGGGGATCGCCAGCGCCAGTGCCATAGAGCGGGCAGCAAGTTTGCCCATGCGAACCGCATCAACGGTAAGATCGAGTCCACCGGCGCAGCAGTCGCCACCGGCCCACACGCCGGGCAATGCGGTACGACCGTTATCGTCAATGGCGATCCGCCCCTGCCTGAGTGAAACAGCATGTGCCACCGGGGTCGGGTCGAACGTCTGACCGATGGCTTTCAGCACCATATCGGCGGGCAGGGTGAACTGCTCATCGCAGGATTCCAGCCCCGTAGGCCCCGGTTGCATCACGCTGAAGGTGACGCCGGTAAGCTGATGGTTACGGGTTTCAAAGCGCAGAGGGGCTGCCCAAAATCGCACGCTGACGCCACACTCTCTGGCCCACTGCCGCTCTTTTTCTGACGCTTTCATCTCAGCCTCACCCCGGCGATAGACCAGCGTCACCTCCCGCGCACCGAGTTTTTTTGCCTGTACCGCGGCATCCACGGCGGTCATGCCTCCGCCAATCACCACCACGTCGCGCCCGACGGCGAACTGGCTGAGATCGTCGCACTGGCGTAGCCCGGCAATAAAATTCACCGCTTCGCATACGCCTTCCGGTTCTATGTCGATGCTGTCCAGTTGGTTCACGCCGCTCAGGCCCAGACCGAGGAACACCGCATCGTAGTCTTCACGCAGATCGCTAAGGGTGAAATCGCTTCCCAACGCGTTTTCGCAGTGCAGCGTGATGCCGCCTGTCGAAAGCATCCAGTCCACCTCTCTGGCGGCAAAATCATCGGTGATTTTGTAACGGGCAAGGCCGTACTCGTTCAGGCCGCCGGCTTTTCTGCGAGCATCGAAAAGGTCGATTTCATGCCCGGCAATCGCCAGATGATGGGCGACCGTCAGCCCGGCCGGACCGGCACCCACCACGGCTACGCGTTTGCCGGTCGCCGGCGCGCGGTTAAACAGCGGTTTGCCGGGCGCGGCAAAGTAACGATCGGTGGCGTGGCGTTGCAAAAGCGCAATATTAAGGGGGCGGCCGTCCTGAGCGTGACGCACGCAAACCTGCTCACACAGGGTTTCGGTAGGGCAGACGCGGGAACAGGTGCCCCCCAGGATATTGGCCCGCAGAATGATCTCAGCGGCTCCGCGTGGGTTGCCCTGGGCGATACGCTGTATAAAGTGNNATCTCCGCCGGGCAGGCGCGGGTACAAGGGGCATCAAAACAGTAGTGGCAGCGTTCGGCCTCTACCACCGCCTGGGCTGCGTTTAGCGGAGGCGCGCAATCCGCAAAGGCGCGGGCATAGTCAGTGGGGGCACACCGACCTGGCTGGATCCCCGGCGTGTTGATAGGTAATTCATTGCTCATAAAGGGTTCTCCTGAAGCGTTAGCAGGGTGAGTACGCCCTGGCGTAAAAATCCTGACCAGATGGTTAAGTTTTTGCGAAATAACCTTGCTATTTACATGCCATTTTTGACGTTGCGCTTTGAAAGCCCCTTCGTTCAGGTATCCTCAACATAAATGAGACGGATCTGTCGCATTTTTTGCTTATTTTTGGTGCAATTCGCACCATGATCGTGATTTTTTGCCGCTTTACGGCAGGGTTACTGCTCTTCCTCTAAGCCACAAATCCGCCACAGGCAGTCAAATACGTGCGCCGTTGCCCGGGCCTGAGCATCTTTGGTGCGGGAATCACTCCCCAGCACGGCGGCAATCTGAATATCAAAATCGGCGTAGGTCTGGGTCATCGACCAGACGGTAAAGAAGAAGTGCGTGGTATCCATCTGACGCAGCTTTCCGCCAGCGATCCAGCAGTCGAGAATGCGCGCCTTTTGTGCCACCAGGTCGTGCAACTGCGTTTTTAGTAGCGGCGAGACTACCGGGGCACCCTGTAAGATCTCGTTGGCAAACAGCCGTGAGGCTTCAGGGCGCTCAAAGCTGAAGGCAATTTTCTTGCCGACATAGTCTGCCAGTGATGTTTTTGGATCGGCGCTGGCACAAAGGCTTTCCAGCGGCGCCAGCCAGTCCTGCAGGATCTCTTCAAGTACGCGCAGGTAGAGGGTCTGCTTATTGCCAAAGTAGTAATGCAGATTGGCTTTCGGCAGGCCGGCCGCATCGGCAATTTGCTGCATGGTGGTGCCGCGAAAGCCGTAGCGGGCAAAGACCCGCTCGGCAGCAGAGAGGATAATGGCCTCGTTGTCCTGACGAATACGCCCTTTATCCAGTGATTCTGCGACGCTGCTAAGCAGTCCCTCGTTCATGGCTAGCTCCTGTTGAAGTTGCCGTCCCTGGCATGGGGATTATTTCAGTTTTGCTGCGGCATCCCAGACGCTGTGGGTCATGGCGCTGTCACCGGGATCTTTCTTGATGACCGGCGTGTCGCCGCCGCTATGCAGCAGCACATCCACGGTGCGACGGTAGGCAGCCGGATCGAGATAGCCGATTTTTGGCGTGTTGGCGTTGGTGATGAGCTTCGCCACGTTCTCCATCTGGCGCGTTTGCACTTCTTCGGTCGCGGAACCGGAGGCATCTTCCGCAACCACGATTTTGGCTGCTTCTTCCGGGTGCTTCACGGCATAGTCCCAGCCCTTAAATGAGGCTTTGAGGAATTTGGCCATTTTGGCGACGAAGGCCGGATCTTTCAGATTAGATTCCAGCACATACAGCCCGTCTTCCAGCGTAGAGACGCCCTGATCCTCATAAGGGAAGGAGATCAGATCCGCTTCTTTTAACCCGGCGTCGATTAACTGCCAGTACTCGTTGTAATTCATGGTCGAGATGCAGGCTGCCTGATCCTGGAGCAGCGGATCGACGTTAAAGCCCTGTTTGAGGATGGTGATGTCTTTGCCCGGTTTCAGGTTGAGCTTGCTCATCCAGTTAAAGAACGGGTACTCGTTGCCGCCGTACCAGACGCCAAGGGTTTTGCCCTTGAAGTCCGCCGGGGTTTTAATGCCGCTTGATTTTTTACAGGTCAGCATCATCCCGGAGCGGTCGTAAACCTGGGCGATGTTGACCAGCGGAACCCCTGCTTCGCGCGAGGCCAGTGCATCCGGCAGCCAGTTGACGATCACATCCGCCGATTTCCCGGCAATCACCTGCACCGGGGAGATATCCGTCCC
>DFPL01000071.1 GCA_002377245.1 Enterobacteriaceae bacterium UBA3516 | reverse complement strand
ATCATTAAGTGGAGTGACAAACATGAGCTATGCTGATTCATCTAATCCGAATGCGCCCGTTTCGATGGAAGAAAAATGGGACAAAACCTTCGCTAAAAGCGCGAAAGTCGATCACCGTAAGGTGACCTTCCAGAACCGCTATGGCATCACCCTGGTGGGGGATCTCTACCTGCCTAAAGATCGTGGCGATCGCAAACTGGCGGCGATTGCCATTAGCGGACCCTTCGGCGCGGTCAAAGAGCAGTCGAGCGGCCTGTATGCGCAGACCCTGGCGGAACAGGGCTTTGTCACGCTGGCCTTCGATCCGTCTTATACGGGTGAAAGCGGCGGTCATCCGCGTAACGTTGCTTCTCCTGATATCAACACCGAGGATTTCAGCGCGGCAGTGGATTACTTAGGTTTGCAAAACGAAGTAGACCGCAACCGTATCGGGCTGCTCGGCATCTGTGGCTGGGGCGGCATGGCGCTGAACGACGCCGCGATGGATACCCGTGTGAAAGCGGTGGCCACCAGCGTCATGTACGACATGAGCCGCGCGATGGGCCATGGCGTTGGCGACGGTAAAGATCGCTATACCACCGCCGACCGCCGCGCCGTGCTGCAGTATCTCAACGCCCAGCGCTGGAAGGATGCACAAGCGGGCACGCCTGCACCGGGCGGGCATGATATTTATGTCGACGAGAAAGGCAACGCCAGCGCAGGCGAACGTATTTTGCCGGAAACCTTACCCGCCAACCCGCATCCGGTTTTAAAAGAGTTTTTTGATTATTACCGCATGCCGCGCGGTTTCCACGCCCGTTCCGTGAATTCAACAGGCGCCTGGAATGCGACCATGCCGCTGTCGTTTATGAATATGCCGCTGCTGAGCTATGCCAATGAAGTCACCATCCCGACGCTGATCGTGACCGGTGAAAAAGCGCACTCGCGTTACTTTGCTGAAGACGCCTTCAAGGCCATCGGCAGTAAAGAGAAGGAACTGGTCATTGTCCCCGGTGCGAACCATGTCGATCTCTATGATAATGCGGCCGGTAAAATACCCTTTGCCAAATTTGAAGCGTTTTTCAAAACTAACTTAAGATAAAACCCTAAGCCGCCTCATCTTCGCAGGCGGCTTTTTATCTCCGCGCTTTTTTACCTCCGTTTTTTTATCGTTATTCCATGAATAGCGCCTGCCCCGGCTGCGCCTCTCACTGACCGGGGCAATATTCAGAGATATCAATAATGTCCAGAATGAGCCGTAATCCCTCCCAAAATAAAGTGCACGCCCACTGGGGCGGCGTGTTTGCTATGACGCTGTGCGTTTTTGTTCTGATCGCGTCCGAATTTTTGCCGGTCAGTCTGCTGACGCCGATTGCCAGGGATTTAAAGGTTACCGAAGGGCTGGCAGGCCAGGGAATTGCTATTTCCGGCGTTCTGGCGGTAGTAACCAGCCTGACTATCTCTAATATTGCCGGAGGCCTGAACCGTAAACACCTCCTGTTAGGGTTCACGGTTCTCATGGCCGTGTCGGGGTTGATTGTTGCGCTGGCACCCAGCTATCCGGTTTATATTGCAGGAAGGGCCCTGATTGGTATCGTCATCGGTGGATTCTGGTCAATGTCTGCGGCCACCGCTATCAGACTGGTGCCGCAGCATCTGGTTCCCCGCGCGCTGGCCATTTTCAATGGCGGTAATGCGCTGGCGACCGTGGTCGCGGCACCGCTTGGCAGCTACCTGGGGGCTACCGTCGGCTGGCGCGGCGCTTTCTTTTGCCTCGTGCCGCTGGCCATAGCGGCGTTCATTTGGCAATGCGTCAGCCTGCCAACGATGGAAAGCAGCAAAGCGCGAAAGCCTCAGGGTTCCATCCTTCGTCTGTTCAGCGTCTCAAAGGTATCCATTGGCCTGCTGGCCTGTGGACTCTTCTTTATGGGGCAGTTTGCGTTATTTACCTACGTGCGCCCCTTCCTGGAAAGCGTGACCAGGGTGAATGACGCTGGCCTGTCCCTGATTCTGCTGGCGATAGGCATTGCGGGTTTTATGGGTACGTTGTGCGTGTCGACACTCCTTAACGCGAGGTTTTATCAGACATTAATCACGATCCCCCTGCTCATGGCGGCGATTGCCGGTACGCTACTTCTGGCCGGCCACAGCGCCTGGTCTGTTGCTTTTTTGCTCAGCCTGTGGGGCATGCTGGCAACCGCAGCCCCCACTGGCTGGTGGACATGGGTAGCGCGGACGCTACCCGAAGATGCAGAGGCGGGCGGTGGACTCATGGTTGCTGTTATCCAGCTCTCAATTGCTTTGGGTTCCACGGCTGGCGGCCTGATATTTGACAGCCTGGGGTGGCGAAGCGCTTTTGGCTTTAGTGGGCTGTTACTGCTTGGCGCAGCGGCAATAACATTTCTCGCCTCACGTCAAAATAGCAGTGCCCGTTAGCGCAATCACTTTTTTAATCCTGCTCTCTGTCATCGCCGTCGACAGAGAGCTAACATTCACCTCTCACTCACAGCGCCCCACTTCTTTCTTAAAATTTTGACCTGCAAAAATTTTTGTCAGCCCCCTTCTTTAACGAAATTTCGTTGCAGGTGAAAGCATATTTCCCCTGCATACGCCCTTTCTCAAACTTAATTCAAACTGAGCGATCGTTCATTAAAGAATAAGCCATTATTTTTTGTGATCTTAACCCTAAAAAACATCCTAATCAGCGCCACATTGTTGACACCCGTCACGTTGATCTTTATCAAAAAAAATGAAACAAACAATTACGATCTCGATCACTAAAATAGTGTTAACTAAAAAATAAAATACAATTTCATAAAAACGAAACATTATTTCAATTGAGGGTTTTTCATGTTTAAAAAATCTCTGGTCCTTGCCTCTTTTGTTGGTGCATCTTTTGCGGCTCAGGCTGTCACCGTTGACTTACGCCATGAGTATATCGATAGCGGCACGAACGCCGATCGTGTTGCTGTCTCGCATCGCTTTGATAATGGGCTGGGTTTTTCCGTTGAAGCAAAGTGGAAATCAGGCGGCGATAACGCCGATCAGCCTTTTACTGACGTTGTGGGTAATGGTCACGAAGATCAAATCAGTTGGCGCTGGAAAGCAACAGATCGTATTTCTGTCACCCCGGCATTTACCATTGAAAGTATTGACAGCCGCACGATCTACAAACCCAATTTACATGCACAATATACTTTCGAAAATGGATTTTTCGTCGCAGCCCGTTATCGTTATGAATATACGCGCTACCCATCAAATGCGAATAAAGATGATGACAAAGTCAACCGTGGTGATGCATGGGTCGGCTGGGTAATGGGTGATTTCCGCACCGAGCTGAATTACGTATATGCGAAAAGTTCTGAAGGGACCATTCGTAACAATAATAAAGATTACTCTAACGAATATAATGCCAAGGTAGCTTACAAAATTGATAAAAACTGGTCTCCCTATGTTGAAGTCGGTAACGTGGGCGTGAAAGACACCGATGAACGTCAGACCCGTTTCCGTTTAGGCGTAGCTTATTCCTTCTGATAAAAAACGTAAATTCGCTGTATAAAAAGGCCGACTCTCAGCAGTCGGCTTTTTTATTTGCCAGATGCCGTGGTTTACTTTATCAGACCGTGACGGTTAAAACCTAATAAGGTCATTCTGAACAACTTAATCAAAAGGCAGAAAAAACCCTCCGTGAGGAGGGCATGTGCCGTGATAAATACTCAGAAAAATCAGAAACGTAGCATTTCGGGTTGTTCAGGAAGTTTCGCGATATAGAGAGCAGGCTTGCCGTCTTTATCGGAACTAAACAGCACCGCGGTATCATCCGGGGTAAAGGAGGGGTGCGGATGCGTCACCTGACGGCTGTTCGCCACGGTTGCCCACGAGGTATCGTGACGGGCGATGCGGAAGTAAGCTTCCTTCGCCACGTCGAAGGCATACAAATACGGGTCGTTATCGATGGTATAGCCGCTGGTGTCTTCCACGTCCACTGGCGTACCGGAGCCATCGCCCACCAGCATCGTGCCGTCGAAGTTACTCATCAGGTGAGAACAGGCCGGCATCTGCATCACGGCTTGATTGACGCCCGTATCCGGATTGAAGCTGTAAATGGTGCGCCCCTGCTGCCCCTTGAGGTAAGACACATACATCAGTGACGAACCGTTCGGTACCCAGAATTCATGGGTGCAGCTTTCGCCTTCTTCGTGCTCTTTCACTTTACGCACATTGCTGCCGTCTTCGTTGACCATCCACATGCGGGCATCCACCAGATCGTGTGGGCCTTCATGACAGAACGCAACGGTATTATCATCAAACGGGCGATAAATCGGATGGCCCAGCCAGTTCTTCTCTTCATGAATCACGCGGCTTTCGCCGCTCTGCAGGTCTACGCGCAGCAGGCGACAGTGCGGGCCTTTGTGGAAGAAGTCGTGGAAGATTTTCCAGTCGTTCAGCGGCGTCCAGTCACGCTTCGCAATTTCGATACCGACCAGTTTAGTGCAATCAGAGTTGGCCACCCAGGTGCCGTAGCCGACCCACTCATCGCTCACGCGGTACACTTCGCGCTCGACGAGCGTCGTCAGATTGACCTCCCGCAGGGTGCGATCGTTCTTGACGTAATAAAGAGAACGGTCGTCCGGGGAGAGGAAACCGCCGAAGGTGTTATCGCCTGCGCCTTCGGTCAGTTGCACCGCTTCGGCCTGTTTCAGATCCAGCAGATAGTAGTTCCAGTGACCGTCGAATTCTCCGGCGAACAGCAGATGGCTGCCATCGTTAAAAAAACACTTCTGATAAAAGTAGTTACGATGACAGGTTACTTCAGGGGGGGTCAGGCGGGTAATTTCCACGCCTGTATCCGGATCCTGGCTGACCTCATAGTTCAGTTTGACCCGCATACCTTTTGCCATGATGCACTCCTTGAATTCGACGACAGGGTTCAACCTGTGGTCCGATCGGTGAAATATAATTTAAAAACAATGCATTACAATATCGAATCGCGCTGCACTTCGCGTTACTCGCAGAGCAGGTGATAAGCGCCCTCGCTCGCCAGAAATTAGCCGGTGGGTTAAACCCGGCCTGGTCACTTCGGTTTCTGCTCCAGGGGGCTCAGACGCGCGCAAGATACAGCGCCGGCATCCCCTCTTCATCTGAGGTATAGAGCACCCACTGATTATCCGGTGAGAAGGAGGGGTGCGGATGCGTCACCTGGCGGTCGCCGTTGAGCACTTTCCAGCTGGTGTTGTGCTGACAAATAGCGGTTTGCGTGCCCTTCGCAATATCAAATACCCAGATAAACGGATCGTTAAGACTGATATCGCCGGTATTGTGCGGGGCACCGTCGCCGACAATCAGCGTGCCGTCATCATTACTCATTAGATGAGAGCAGGGAGGAATCGCCATCAGCTGGCGGTTTTCCAGCGTCAGCGGGTCGGCACTGAACAGATAACGCCTGGGGTCGTTCTCTTTGTGCGCCACGTAGCAGAGCGCAGACCCGTTCGGCACCCAAAACTCATGGGTAAAACTTTCACCCACGCCGTGCTGACGCACCTTACGCAGGTTGCTGCCGTCTTCGTTAATCAGCCACATCCGCGCATCAATAACATCGCGGGGGCCTTCATGGCAAAACGCCACGGTGTGGTCGTCGAACGGACGGTAAATCGGGTGCCCCAGCCAGCGCTTTTCCTGCAGCATCACACGCCGTTCGCCGGTTTGCAGGCAGATATTGATCAAGCGGCACTCCGGGTGAGTGAAGTAAAACTCGCGGAACTTACGCCAGTCGGTAAGCGGCTGCCAGTCGCTTTTTTTAATCTCAATGCCCACCAGCCGGGTGCAGTCGCTGTTGGCGACCCAGGTGCCGTAGGCAACCCAGTCACTGTCGACCTCATACACCACGCGCTCTTCCAGACTGTCGAGATCGACACGCCGCAGTTGCTGATTCTCTTTCACATACCACAGCGCGCGATCGTCAGTGGAGAGGAAGCCACCAAAGGTATTATCCCCGGCCCCCTCGGTCAGTTGTGTGGCCTGTTGTCTGGCGATATCCAACAGGTAGTAGTTCCAGTGGCCTTCAAACGCACCACCGAAAATGAGCTTGTTGCCATCACGGGTAAAACATTTTTGATAAAAATAGTTGCGGTGACAAATGATGTGCGGGGGCGTCATCCGTATCACATCGTGCCCGGTCAAACTGTCCTGGCGCGTGCGAAATGAGAGCGGGATGATTTTGCCTTTCATTATTTGGTCCTTGTAGGATCATCTGAAAAAATACCCTGCCGCCGTGGCAACAGGGTATTGATGAAAGAGACTGATTAACGCATTGCGCGTTTCAGAATACGTTCAGCCTGACGCTGGAAGTCCACCGCCGTCTCTTCTACTGTTTTCTGCTCGTAGTCGATGTACTGCAATGCCGTACCAAACTGGGCAACGATTTGCGGATCGTCAAAGTACGGTGAGACGGACAATTTTGTTGGCAGAGACTGCGCCAGACGCAGGCCCGCTACCGCCGGATCGTTCTCCTTGATTGCGCCGCTTTCGGTCAGGTATTTCACCGCCACTTTACTCAAGGGAACGCCGCGCTCCAGGCCCAGGGTTTCGACACCCTCTTTGCTGTTCAGCAGGAAATTAATCACTTTTGCTGCGGCTTCCGGGTTTTTGGTGGTTTTACCAATGGAGAGCATTTGTGCAGGTTTAAAGAATAAGCCAGCATCCGTCGCTCCCGGCAGCATGGGGTAGCTGCCCAGCTCCAGCTTCGCCGGTGGCTTCAGGTTGTCGGAGTATTTTTTGATGGTGGAGTTCCACATGTAGGTCCCGCCCCACTCCCCCTCGATCCACGGCTTCATCTCGTACATATTGCTCTTACCGAACGAGGCGTAATATTTGGTGTCCGGCATGACGTGGCTATCCACCAGTGCCTTATAGGTCTGGAAGAATTCCACCCACTGCTCTTTGCTCCAGGCGAGCTTTTTCGCTTTCTCGTCGACCGCAGGCACGTTGTATTTCTGCACCATGTACGAGTTCAGCAGCGCCAGGGTATCCTGGTGCTCAAGCACGACCGGGTAGTACTGTTTGCCCAGCTTGCTTTCGAAGGCTTTACCGGCAGCTTTCAGCTCATCCCAGGTTTTCGGGTATTCAACGCCCGCTTTTTTCCACGCTTCGTCGTTGAAGTAGAACACGCGCGCGGTCACCGAGATGGGGATCCCGTTCAGCTTGCCGTCAACGGTGGTGGACTGCAGCTCTTTCTGATCGAACTGGGTCAGGTCGATGACATCCTTCATTTTGTTCAGATCGTAGAAGCCATCGCCGTTTTTGGAGAAGATCGGCAGCCAGTTCCAGTTAGTCTGCATCACATCCGGCTCGGTGCCGCCCGCAATCTGGGTCGTGAGACGGGATAAGTGGCCATCCCAGCCGGTGTATTCCGACTTAACGTTAATATCCGGGTTTTGCTTGTGGAACTCTTCCAGCGCTTTCAGTGTGACCTGATGACGGCCATTGCCCCCCCACCAGGACATACGTAAATCAACATCTTGCGCCATCGATGGCAAAGCAGTAAGGCCCAGAGTAGCGGAGATGGCTGCGCTTAAAAGCACTTTTTTCATTTTTATAACTCCAGTCAGAGAGAGATGTTCTGTTCAGTTTTTGCGTCAAAGATATGACACTTATGCATGTCGAACGTAAAGTACACCTGACGATGAAGGCCCTTGTTGATCAGAGGCTTAGCTTCATCGGAAGGAATTCGGGCAGTCAGTTCGTATTCGCCGACCTTCAGGTAAACAAAGAATTCATGTCCCATGTTTTCAGCACGAACCATCTCGCCGCTGCAACTGCCCTGGGCGAAGGGCTCATCGGAAATCGACACAAAGTCCGGGCGAATGCCGTAGAAAATGTCCTGATCTGCGTAAGCCGCGACCTTCTCTTTCAACTCTGCGCTTAACGGCAGAGTCTGGTTGCCGATGGTCAGAGACAACTGACCGTCCTGCGATACCAGTTTGCTGGCACGGATGTTCATTTCTGGCGAGCCAATAAAGCCAGCAACAAACATGTTTTTCGGTTTGTGGTACAGGTTGTCCGGGGTATCCACCTGCATGATATGGCCCAGTTTCATGACGCAGATGCGGTCACCCATGGTCATCGCTTCGGTCTGGTCATGCGTCACATAGACGGTGGTGGCCGGTTTGCCGGAGGCTTTCAACTGCTTGTGTAGGTCGGAGATACGGATACGCATTGAGGCGCGCAGCTTGGCATCGAGGTTTGACAGCGGTTCATCAAAGAGGAACACGTCTGGCTTTTTCACAATGGCACGACCTACCGCCACACGCTGTGCCTGCCCACCGGAAAGCTGACGCGGCAGACGGTCCAGCAGTTCATCCAGTTCAAGGATTTTTGCCGCTTCGTTAACCTGCTCTTCGATCTGCGCTTTTGGCAACTTGCTGAGCTTCAGACCAAAGGCCAGGTTTTCACGCACGGTCATGTGTGGGTAGAGCGCATAGTTCTGGAACACCATCGCAATCCCGCGCTCTTTTGGCGCGAGGTTATTCACGATTTTTTCGCCAATGCGCACTTCGCCGCCGCTGATGGTTTCCAGACCGGCCAGCATACGCAGGGTGGTTGACTTCGCGCAGCCGGATGGCCCAACAATCACCATGAACTCCCCTTCAGCGATTTTGAGGTCGATAGCATGTACCGCTTTGAAGCCGTTGGAGTAAACCTTTTCCAGTTTGTTGAAAATAACTTCAGCCATGATATTTCCCTTTTAACCTTTAATTCCGCTGCTGGTAACGCCCTGTACGAAGTAGCGCTGCGCCAGGAAGAAGACGATGATAGAGGGCAGAATGGAGATGCTCGCCATTGCCAGAATTTCGTTCCATGGCGCACCTTCGGTGACGTCGATGGACATTTTCAGAGCCAGTGCAATCGGGTATTTATCCACGCTGTAGACATAAATCAGCGGCCCGACAAAGTCGTTCATTGACCACATAAACTGGAACAATGCGACGGAGATGATGGCCGGTTTCAGAATCGGCACCACCACGTACCACAGCACCTGGATGGAGTTACAGCCGTCAATCTGTGCGGCTTCTTCCATGTCACGCGGCACGCCGCGCAGGAACTGAATCAGCATAAAGACGAAGAACCCCTGCGTGGCAAAGGCCAGCGGCAGGTAAAGCGGCATGTAGCTGTTCAGCATGCCCATTTCACGGAACATCAGGTACTGCGGGATCAGCAGCACGGTGCTTGGCAGCAGCATGGTGGTAATGAGCGTGGCGAACCAAAACTTCTTCCACGGAATATCGAAGCGGGCAAAGCCGTACGCCACAATGGTGGAGGAGATAATGGTCAGAATCACTTTTGGGATCACATACTTAAACGTGTTCAGCATGTAATGACCAAAGTTGTACTCCGTGCCGGTCTTCCAACCGTTAATAAAGCCGTCCCAGGTGGCGTGTGCAGGCCACAGGCTTAGCGTGGTGAAGATCTCGTGGTTCGGTTTGAACGACGCAGAGAACATCCACACCAGCGGATAGAGCATTAACACGCCCACAAATAGCAGGATCACGTAACGAATGCTGGCGTTGATTTTCTCTTTGCGTTGCGTGCGGGCAACTTCACGTTCCGCAATGCTTCTCGCCGTAGACATTTCCTGAATATCAGCCATTTTTGCCTCCCTTATCGGCGGAGTAGAACACCCAGTATTTCGAAGACTTAAAGGCGATGGCAGCAAAGACAGCGACGACCAGGAACAGGATCCAGGCCAGCGCAGCGCCGTAACCCATGTCGAAGTATTTGAATGCGGTGTCGTAGATATATAACGAGAACAGATAGGTGGAATAAGTTGGCCCACCGCCTGTAATCACATACGGTCCGGTAAATTCCTGAAACGCCTGGGTGGTTTGCATAATAAAATTGAAGAAGATAACCGGCGTAATCAGCGGCACGGTGACTTTCATGAACATTTGCCATTTAGACGCGCCATCAATCATCGCGGCTTCATACTGGGATTGCGGAACGTTTTGCAGGGCGGCCAGGAAAATAACCATCGCAGAACCAAACTGCCAGACGCGCAGCAATGTCACCGACATCAACGCTAAAGAGGGCTCGCCAAGCCAGTTCACCGCGTCGAATCCAAATACGCCAATAAAGCTGTTCAGCAGGCCATCAATCGCAAACAGCGCACGCCACAAAACGGCAATGGCGACTGAGCTACCAAGGATTGATGGAATATAATAAGCAGTTCGGAAAAACCCAATGCCGCGTAATTTAAAGTTCAGTACAAATGCAATTCCCAGCGCAAAAGCAAGTTTCAATGGGATGGTTAAAAATACATAGGCAAAGGTCACGCCCATTGATTTCCAGAAAAGCGTATCTTCTGTAAACATGTAGCGATAGTTTTCAATGCCGTTAAATACCGGCGGACTCATCAAATCATAATCAGTAAAACTGAGAAAGAAAGATGAAACGAAAGGGAATGCCGTAAAGAGTATCAGCCCAATGATATAGGGAGATATCCACGCAAGCCCCAGCATTTTGTTTTCATTCATACATACCTACCTGGCAATCAATGGTGTAAAACGGAATCTGCTGGTGTTGCCGCAACCACGCCTCTTTATCCATGGCGAAGCCGCATCTGTCGTGTGTCTGACTCAATAAGTCATCTCCCTTACCTTATGATTTGTATTCTTTTTTCTGTTAGATTTAACTTATCCCGTCCAGGTTTTAAAAACCCGAGAACTTGTGTTCTTGATTTGTAAAACAGTGTTTTAATTTATTCTATTGCGATTTATTTCTGCGTCATTCGGTAAATGATAGAAATGTGATCGTTGTCGAAACGCTGTTTCAATAAGGTGAAGTGGTTGGCAAATTTGCGTTTAAAAAGAGGCTTTGGCATTAATAAAAATGACCTAAAAAGAGCGCCATTACTCAACATCAACTGCGGAATTCAAGATACCTACCAAAATTCGTGAGGCGGTATTAAGTGAAATAAACCTTCTGTTTTGATAATGGCTAAACCCTGACGTTATCAGCCAATCCGGCCTGCCGGGAAGATGGGGTCGCTGAGTAAAAAAACGCTCCGTGAATACGGAGCGTTTACCCTTGAGAAGGGTCCTAACGAGGCACTACAGATATGGAGAGATATTTAGAAAACTATCGCAATATTCAGTCCGGTTAACGAAAGCCCCCTCACCCTTTACCCAGCTTCGACAACATTTCCGGGCGCATGAACTTATGGATGACCAGCATAAACAGCAGTGACGGCACCAGCAGAATCAGGGCGGTAATAGACGACATCTGATAGTTACCCGACATACTGGCGTTATACAACAGCAGCGGCAGCGTGCTGATGTCCGGTGCGCCGACGAAAAAGGTGCCGGTAAATTCATCCAGCGACTCCAGGAAGACAAAAATACTGGCGGCAATAATGCCCGGCGCGGCCTGTGGCAGCACAATATGCCAGAAGGTATAAATCGGCCCGGCGCCGAGATTACGGGAAGCCCTTGCCAGCAGCGGGTCGACAGCAGAAAACGCCGCCACGCAGATCCACACCGAGTACATCAGGCCGTGCATGCTGTGCACCAGCACCACCCCCGCTATCGTGCCGTTCAGCCCCCACTGGTAGAAAAGTCGGGCGATATTCATGTACACCGTCAGGTTGGGGAAGGCCTGCGGAATCAAGAACAGCAGCATAAACAATACCCGTAATGGCATCCCTCGCCGTGAGAGCGCATAGCCTGCCGGCACCGAAATCAGCAGGCACACCACCACCGAGAGCACCGCGATGAGCACGCTGGTCAGCAGCGAACCGGAGACATCGCTGTAGGGGCTGAACACCTGATACCAGTATTTCAGCCCCCACTGGCTGGGCAACGCATGGGGGAAGAACCAGCTTTCCGCCACCGTCCAGATAAGCAAATTCAACAGCGGGCCAAACATCGCCAGCAGCATAAAAATCAACAACAGCGTTTGCAGAGGAAGACTGGCG
>DFPL01000087.1 GCA_002377245.1 Enterobacteriaceae bacterium UBA3516 | reverse complement strand
TGTCCGAAGACATTAAGAATCCATGTCACTTTGAGTGCCCACACAGATTGTCTGATAAATTGTTAAAGAGCAGTGCAACGCGGCTTTCGCTCACCGTTGCGAGGTGGCGTATATTACGCTTTCCTCTTTCAGAGTCAAGCGTTTATTTTCGCTTTTCTCTGCCGGAATTCTCAGGAGAATCCCGCTGACCCGGCGGCGTGTGTGCCGTTGTTCCGTGTCAGTGGAGGCGCAGTATAGGGATTTATTTCGGGCTGACAAGTCAAAAATACAAAAAACGTTTTAACTGCTCACTTTCCAGGCAAATTGCATAAGCCGAGCCTATTCTTGCCTGGTTTTTAAACAAAAACGAGCCCCTGAGGACCCGTTTTTGTTGTTTTGTGATTTACTGCACTGCCACGATTCGGTCTTCTTTCACATCCAGGTGAATCATTTTTCCTGGAATCAGCTCTCCCGACAGGATTTGCTGCGCCAGGGGGTTCTCAATCTGCTGCTGTATTGCACGTTTAAGTGGCCGCGCCCCATAAACCGGGTCATAACCATTTGCACTCAGCAGTTTGAGCGCCTCATCCGTGATCTGCACTTCATACCCACGCTCTTCAAGACGTTTGTACAAACGTTGCAGTTGGATCTGGGCAATAGAAGCAATATGTTTTTCACCCAGAGGATGGAATACAACCACTTCATCAATACGGTTGATGAATTCCGGGCGGAAACTATGACTCACCACGCCCATCACCAGCTCTTTCATATGACCGTAGTCCAGCTCACCAAAGCGTTCCTGAATCAAATCAGAACCCAGGTTCGAGGTCATAATGACAACGGTATTACGAAAATCTACCGTTCTCCCCTGTCCATCGGTCAGGCGTCCATCATCCAATACCTGCAACAGAATGTTGAACACATCCGGGTGTGCCTTCTCAACCTCATCTAAAAGAATGACTGAGTAAGGGCGTCGACGAACCGCTTCCGTTAAGTAGCCGCCTTCTTCATAACCGACGTATCCCGGAGGTGCCCCCACCAGACGCGACACAGAGTGTTTTTCCATAAACTCGGACATGTCGATACGTACCATTGCATCGTCGCTATCAAACATAAAGTTCGCCAGCGATTTACACAGTTCCGTTTTCCCGACACCCGTTGGCCCAAGGAACAGGAAGGAACCAATAGGACGATTAGGATCTGCTAAACCCGCCCGGCTACGACGAATCGCGTTGGAAACCGCTTCGACCGCTTCATCCTGCCCAATGATCCTATGATGAAGGTCTTGTTCCATGCGTAACAGTTTATCGCGCTCCCCTTCCATCATGCGCGCAACCGGGATCCCGGTCCAACGAGCCAGAACTTCGGCAATTTCCGCATCGGTCACTTTATTACGCAGCAAACGCATGGTTTTGCCTTCCGACTGCGTGGCCGCCTCAAGCTGTTTTTCAAGCTCAGGAATTTTGCCGTATTGCAGTTCAGACATGCGTGCAAGATCCCCGACTCGGCGGGCTTGCTCAATCGCAATTTTAGCCTGCTCAAGTTCAGCCTTAATGGTCTGGGTACCTGATAGCGAGGCTTTCTCCGCTTTCCACTCTTCTTCTAATGAAGAATATTGGCGCTCTTTCTCAGAAAGCTCCTCATTGAGCATATCCAGACGTTTTTTGCTGGCATCATCAGACTCTTTCAGTAACGCCTGTTGTTCCAGCTTGAGCTGAATAATACGGCGGTCGAGCCTGTCCAGCTCTTCCGGCTTCGAATCAATCTGCATACGGATGCTTGATGCCGCTTCATCAATAAGATCGATAGCTTTGTCTGGCAACTGGCGATCGGCAATATAACGATGCGACAACGTTGCAGCCGCCACGATGGCCGGGTCAGTGATCTGCACGTGGTGGTGCAATTCATAACGTTCTTTCAGGCCACGCAAAATCGCGATGGTATCTTCTACGCTCGGCTCTGCCACAAACACTTTCTGGAAACGACGCTCCAGGGCAGCATCTTTCTCAATGTATTGACGATACTCATCCAGCGTTGTCGCACCCACGCAGTGCAATTCACCCCGTGCCAGTGCCGGTTTAAGCATGTTCCCGGCATCCATTGCACCATCGGCTTTACCTGCTCCCACCATGGTGTGCAGTTCATCAATAAACAGGATGACGTTGCCTTCCTGCTTCGCAAGATCGTTCAATACACCTTTCAGACGTTCTTCAAACTCACCACGGTATTTCGCACCCGCCACCAGCGATCCCATATCCAGAGATAATACCCGACGTCCTTTCAGACCTTCAGGCACTTCACCATTCACGATACGCTGGGCAAGCCCTTCAACAATCGCGGTTTTACCCACGCCAGGCTCGCCGATAAGCACCGGGTTATTTTTAGTTCGACGCTGCAGTACCTGAATAGTACGGCGGATTTCTTCATCACGACCGATAACCGGATCGAGTTTGCCCTGTTCAGCACGCTCGGTCAGATCGACGGTGTATTTCTTCAAGGCCTGACGTTGATCTTCGGCCCCTTGATCGCTCACGTTTTCACCTCCACGCATTTGATCAATCGCCTGCGTCACATTGGCTGTTGTTGCACCAGCTGATTTGAGTAAGTCGGTCAGCGTACCGCGTGACTCAAGCGCCGCCAGAACAAAGAGCTCCGACGAAATAAAATTATCCCCACGTTTTTGCGCCAGCTTGTCGCAAAGGTTAAGCACCCGCACCAGATCCTGAGACGGTTGCACGTCGCCGCCGGTACCTTCTACCTGCGGCAAACGGCTCAATGCCTGATCGATGGCCGTGCGTAACTGGCCAGCATTAATGCCAGCGGACGTTAATAAAGGACGTACCGATCCCCCTTCCTGATTCAGCAAGGCGCTCATTAAGTGAAGTGGTTCGATGAATTGGTTGTCGTGCCCCAGTGCAAGTGACTGGGCATCGGCAAGAGCAAGCTGGAATTTATTGGTAAGACGATCCAGACGCATAACTCCCCCCATATAACAGGTCAAATTTGCTACTGGAGATTAAATGAGGTCATCCCTCAATTATTCAAGGTGAATGACCTGAAATATGCGAAAAGAAAATTACACGAACTGGATCGTCTTGATTCGTTAGGTTATATCAGCCAAATGAAACTTGCCATACGGCCGGTTGTCTTGTCGCGACGATAAGAGAAGAAATCGTGTTTTTCCGTGAAGGTACAACGATCCCCACCGAAGACATGGTTTACACCCGCTTTTGCAAGACGCTGACGAGCCAGCGTGTAGATATCCCCGTAGTACTTTTCTCCCACGGGTTTAAAAGCGCTGTCAGCAATGACATCAACCGCCATAAAGGCTTCACGGACTTCCGGGCCCACTTCAAACGCTGCCGGACCGATCGCCGGGCCAAGCCAGGCCATGATATTTTCTGGCTGGTCAGCAAAACAGGCAATCGTCTCTTCCAGCACCCCTGCGCATAAGCCGCGCCAACCGGCATGTGCCGCCGCGACCTCGGTGCCGGCATGGTTACAAAAAAGGACCGGCAAGCAATCGGCGGTCATGACCGCACAAACCGTGCCGGGAATAGTGCTGTAAGACGCATCCGCACGTTTGCTGGTATAGGGTTCACCCGTCAGTTTCAGTACATCTTTACCATGCACTTGCTCCAGCCAGACGGGCCTGGAGGGTAACGTCCCCGCCGCATACAAACGCGTGCGGTTTTCTTCAACATGCTGCAGATTATCACCGCAATGTGCGCCCAGATTCAGGGAATCATAAGGTGGCACGCTGACGCCGCCATGCCGTGTAGAGCTACACGCCGCAACACCTTCAGGCAGCGACCATTCGGGGATAATCAATGAAGTCATAGCCAGGCCACATCATCCTTATGTGTTTCGAAATCGTCGCGCATAGCCGCGATCAGATCCACCATATCCTGAGGAATTGGCGCATGCCATTCCATCTCAATCCCGGTAATCGGGTGATACAGTCGAAGCATTGTTGCATGCAGCGCCTGACGATCAAATTTACGCAGTTCAGTGATGAACGCTTCTGAAGCGCCTTTCGGCGGACGTGGACGACCGCCATAGAGTTGATCGCCCACCAGCGGATGCGTGATATGGGACATGTGCACACGAATCTGGTGAGTACGCCCGGTTTCCAGACGCAGACGCAGACGCGTATGGACACGGAAATGCTCCATGATGCGATAGTGTGTCACCGCCGGTTTGCCCATCGGATGCACCGACATATGGGTACGTTTCGTCGGGTGGCGACTGATCGGCTCTTCAACGGTGCCGCCAGACGTCATATGGCCGATGGCCACGGCTTCGTATTCACGGGTAATTTCACGCAGCTGCAGCGATTCCACCAGGCGAGTCTGGGCGGGAACCGTCTTCGCCACCACCATCAGACCCGTGGTGTCTTTATCCAGACG
>DFPL01000088.1 GCA_002377245.1 Enterobacteriaceae bacterium UBA3516 | reverse complement strand
TTCGCTCACCGTTGCGAGGTGGCGTATATTACGCTTTCCTCTTTCAGAGTCAAGCGTTTATTTTCGCTTTTCTCTGCCGGAATTCTCAGGAGAATCCCGCTGACCCGGCGGCTTGCAAGCCGTTGTTCCGTGTCAGTGGAGGCGCAGTATAGGGATTTATTTCGGGCTGACAAGTCAAAAATACAAAAAACTTTTCAACCGTCTCTTTTTTCAACAAGACGGGGAAAAATAGAGCATAACGGCGCTAATTTGCTGTATTTACCACCACATCGATATACCGGATGGCATACTAATAAGTGAATAAGTAAAAACCAGGAACTCATCAATGTCTTTAAATGCACAACAGCTTGCGGCACAAAAGAACCTTTCCTGGGTGCTGGCAGAAAAACTCGCTCAGCAAATCCTCAAAGGTGAATATGTTCCCGGGAGCATCCTGCCAGGTGAAATAGAATTAGGAGAACAGTTCGGTGTAAGCCGGACTGCGGTCAGGGAAGCAGTAAAGACATTAACAGCAAAGGGTATGGTTCTTCCGCGTCCGCGGATTGGTACTCGCGTTATGCCGAGGGAGAACTGGAACTTCCTGGATAAGGAGTTACTGTCGTGGTGGATGCATGAGGGTAATTTTCAGGAAGTCATTCAGCACTTCCTTATTATGCGCAGTAGTCTTGAGCCACAGGCTTGCCGCCTGGCCGCCATCTTAGGTGAAGCTGAGCAGAAAGCGTACCTGAATACATTAATGGAGGAGATGGTCTGCCTGAAGAAGCATTTCAATCGCGAACGCTGGATTGAAGTGGACATGGCCTGGCACGAACACATCTATGCTATGAGCGCCAATCCTTTCCTTACTTCTTTTGCTGCACTGTTCCATTCGGTCTATCACACCTATTTCACATCGATAACGCAGGATCAGGTGATTAAGCTCGACCTTCATCAGGCGATTGTTGATGCTATTCAGGAGAGTGATGGAGAGGGAGCCTTCCAGGCTTGTCAGATTTTATTGAATACCCCTAACGCGCCTGCGGCAAAATAACAGGATCCCGCATGACAGAGAAAAAACACCGCAGCATGGCCGGATTGCCATGGATTGCAGCAATGGCTTTCTTTATGCAGGCACTGGATGCCACCATATTAAACACCGCACTACCGGCTATTGCCGAGAGTCTCAACCGTTCCCCCCTTGCGATGCAGTCCGCCATCATTAGCTATACGTTAACCGTCGCTATGTTGATTCCGGCCAGCGGCTGGCTGGCTGACAGGTTCGGCACCCGTCGCGTCTTTATGTTAGCCGTCAGCTTATTTACCCTTGGCTCACTGGCCTGCGCCCTCTCAACCTCACTAACCTCACTGGTGCTGTTCCGCGTGCTCCAGGGAATTGGCGGTGCCATGATGATGCCCGTTGCCCGCCTGGCACTGCTTCGAGCCTACCCGCGCAGCGAACTGCTTCCCGTACTCAACTTTGTGACCATGCCGGGTCTGGTAGGGCCAATACTCGGCCCGGTGCTGGGCGGCGTAATGGTGACCTGGGCCACCTGGCACTGGATATTCCTGATTAATATCCCGATTGGCCTTGCCGGCCTGCTGTATGCACGCAAATACATGCCCAACTTTACTACGCCCCGTAAACGCTTTGATACCGGCGGTTTCTTCCTGTTCGGCCTGAGCCTGGTGCTGTTTTCCTGCGGCATGGAGCTTTTTGGCGAGAAAATCGTGGCAAGCTGGCTGGCTTGCAGCGTGATCCTCAGCGGGATTGTGTTGTTCCTTCTTTATATACGTCACGCACGTCGTCACCCCACGCCGCTCATTTCTCTTCATCTCTTTAAGACACGGACTTTTTCGGTGGGGATTGCCGGGAATATCGCCTCACGGCTGGGAACCGGGTGTGTACCCTTTTTGATGCCGCTAATGCTGCAGGTTGGATTCGGTTACTCTGCGCTGATTGCCGGATGCATGATGGCCCCGACGGCGATGGGCTCAATTCTGGCAAAATCACTCGTTACGCAGGTACTCCGCCGCCTCGGTTATCGCAAGACGCTGGTCGGCATAACGCTGTTTATTGGCGTGATGATCGCCCAGTTCTCTCTCCAGTCGCCGTCAATGGAGGTCTGGCTGCTGATATTGCCGCTGTTCATTCTGGGAATGGCGATGTCGACGCAGTTTACTGCGATGAACACGATTACCCTTGCGGATCTGACTGATGAGAACGCCAGCAGCGGCAACAGCGTGCTGGCCGTCACTCAACAGCTCTCAATCAGTCTGGGTGTTGCAGTCAGTGCGGCAGTGCTGCGGTTTTATGAAGGGTTTGAGAACAATAATACCGTGGAACAGTTCCACTATACCTTCATTACCATGGGCGTTATCACGCTGATCTCCGCTTTTACCTTTATGCTGTTACGACCCAAAGATGGCCGTAACCTGATAAAAGAAAAACATTGATTGCTAAGCCGATCCGCGCTCCATCAGCACTGGCGTAAGTTGCAAACGCTGCTGCTGTTGAGTGGGGTCGGCAATTCGATGGATTAACACATCGATGGCCAGTTCACCGAGCTCATCTTTCGGTTGATGCACCGTGGTCAGAGGCGGTGTCATGTAGCGCGCCAGCTCAATATCATCATAGCCAACAATAGCGATATCCTGGGGAACGTGGAGCCCGGCCTGATACAGCGCCTGATAGGCACCGAACGCCATCGCATCGTTACCAATAAACACCGCCTGCGGGCGGACATCCCTCGCCAGCAAGGTTTGCATGGCTTCAAGCCCACCAGCAAACTCAAAATCGCCGATGATTTCATCCCCTTCGTGGACGGTCAGCCCGGCGTTGGCCATCGCTGCGCGGTACCCTTCAAGTCGCAGACGAGCGGGCGTTTTATCCAGCGGCCCGGTGATACAGGCGATATGCGTATACCCTTTCTGGATAAGATATTGCGTCGCCATGTCACCGCCCAGCAATGAGTTGTCCTGAATCAGATCACTGTCGCCATCAAACGGCGCCCAGTCCATCATCACGGTGGGGACAGAGGGATAACGCTGGAGAATTTCCTGGGAAGGTTGATGCGTTTCGGTACATAAAAGCAGAAGACCATCGACACGCTTTTGCATCAGCGTTTCCAGGTTGCGGTTCATCCGCTGCTCATCGCCTTCGGTGTTGCACAGCACGAGGCTGTACCCACGCTCAAAACAGCTACGTTCCACCCCTCTGACCAACTCAGAATAGAAAGGGTTAGTACTCGCAGTGATCAACATCCCGATGGTGCGGGTCTGATTGATTTTCAGGCTTCGGGCCAGTGCAGAAGGCGCATAATTCAGCGCCTTGATGGCGGACTCCACCTTCTCGCGAATGGCATCACTGACAAAACGATCGTTATTGATGACATGTGAAACGGTCGAGGTAGATACACCCGCCACGCGGGCCACATCCTTCATCGTAGCCAATCGTCACCCCTGCTGACTGAGAAAATCATCGATTTCGTTGCGCCATGGCACTGACGGTTGCGCGCCTTTACGGGTCACAGCAATCGCTGCGGCCGCATGAGCAAATCGAATGGCATCATCAAGCGCATGCTTTTCGAGTAATGCCGTCATCAGTGCGCCGTTAAAGGTGTCGCCTGCCGCGATGGTATCAATCGCTTTCACTTTGAATCCCGGGATACGGCGACCTTCACCTTTTACACTCGCCCAGACACCACGACTGCCGAGAGTA
>DFPL01000091.1 GCA_002377245.1 Enterobacteriaceae bacterium UBA3516 | reverse complement strand
AAGAGATGAACGTTCGTTATTTCGGCCTGAACCATTTTGGATGGTGGACAAGCATCACTGATAAAATGGGCAATGATTTAATGCCAGCATTAAAAAATCACGTTTCTGAACTGGGCTATTGCAGCCCGAAAGAAGATTTTCAGCATAAAGCGCCAAGCTGGATTGAGACTTTCAAAAAAGTGAAAGACGTCTTTGCGCTTGATACCGACACTTTGCCTAATACCTATCTGAAATACTATTTCTATGCAGACTATGAGGTTGCCCACTCGGACGTCAGCTTTACTCGCGCCAATGAAGTGATGGTGGGAAGGGAAAAAGAAGTGTTTGATATGGCAAGAGAAATCGTTGCTAAACAGAGCGCTAAAGAGGCGCATTTCCATGCCGGGGCGCATGCGACCTTTATCGTAGACCTCGCCTGTGCCATCGCCTTTAATACCCAGGAGAGAATGCTACTGATTGTGGAGAACAACGGCGCTATCGCAAACTTTGACGATACCGCTATGGTCGAAGTGCCCTGTCTGGTCGGTGTTAATGGCCCTGAGCCGCTTGCTATGGGTAAGATTCCGGTGTTTCAAAAAGGGTTGATGGAACAGCAGGTGGCGGTTGAAAAACTGGTCGTTGATGCCTGGGTTGAAGGAAGCTACCAGAAGCTATGGCAAGCAATGACTTTGTCCAAAACAGTGCCGAGTGCTTCGGTAGCAAAGGCTATCCTCGATGAACTCATTAATGCTAACCGCGATTACTGGCCTGCACTGAACTAAAATTTTGTTAATTTAACGGCGATAATGCCCGATGTGTCTCATCGGGCGTTTTGTCTTTATTATCTCCAGCCAGGCTGGTGGTAATAAGGCTTTCCGCTCCAGACCTGTTATGAAAATCATTTAATTCGTTAAAAACCTTGCAGTCCGTCAATGATAAAGCAGGCATCGCCCGCATGCGCGCGACGGGTTAAACAAGCCCGGATAGGTCGGTTTGGCATCTTTAGAAAGCGGGAATGCATATCGGCAACGCAATAGTGCTGCATGGTTAAGGCCTTCGTTTAGCGTCATGAATGGCACGCCCCAGGCATCTGTCCCCTGCCCCTTCCCCTCCTCGTTTTGCCCGTCTGTTACACACGCCTGTCTATACTTGCTTTTTCTGCACCTTAATCCACCTGTCAGCTATTCCCTCATGATGGAGAAACCCATGCCCGAGACATTCACCCTTTCTGACCATGATCTTCAACTCATAAACCGCTACTGGCGAGCGGCGAATTACCTTTCTGTAGGCCAGATTTACCTGATGGATAACCCTCTGTTGCGTCAGCCCCTTAAACCGGAACATATTAAACCCCGACTGCTCGGTCACTGGGGCACCACGCCGGGGCTAAACTTTATCTATGCCCATCTGAACCGTGTTATTCGGGCTCGCAATCTGGATATGATCTATATCTGCGGGCCTGGGCACGGTGGTCCCGGTATGGTGGCAAACACCTGGCTTGAGGGAAGTTACAGCGAGATCTACCCCGATGTGAGCCAGGACGCCGCAGGCATGAAAACGCTTTTTCGTCAGTTTTCTTTTCCTGGCGGCATCCCCAGCCATGCAGCCCCGGAAACACCCGGCTCAATTAATGAAGGCGGCGAACTGGGGTACTCCCTCTCTCATGCCTTCGGCGCGGTGTTTGATAACCCCTCGTTGATTGCCACCTGCGTGATTGGCGATGGTGAAGCCGAAACCGGCCCGCTCGCCTCCAGTTGGTTTGGCATAAAGTTCCTCAATGCCGCGCGAGATGGCGCTGTGTTACCGATTTTGCATCTCAACGGCTACAAAATCGCTAACCCAACGATACTGGGGCGCATGTCCGATGAAGATCTGCATGGGCTGTTTCGCGGCTACGGTTATGAACCTTACCTGGTCAGCGGTGACGATCCACAACTCATGCATCAGCAGATGGCGCAGACGCTTGAAAACGTTCTCGACACTGTCCGCGAGTATCAGCAGCAGGCACGAAGCGGAAAGCCGCAGGACGCACTCCCCCGTTGGCCGATGATCATTTTGCGCAGCCCCAAAGGCTGGACCGGCCCCAAAACCGTTGACGGTAAGAAAGTGGAAGATTTCTGGCGGGCCCACCAGGTTCCCATCTCATCGTGTCGGGAAAATGACGCTCACCGTGAGATTCTGGAACGCTGGATGCGAAGCTATCAGCCTGAGGAGCTGTTTGATGAAAATGGCACGCTTAAAGCCGAGCTGCGGGCACTGGCCCCTCTGGGGGATAAACGCATGGGGGCGTCGCCCTGGGCAAACGGCGGCAGACTGCGTAAGCCCCTGGTAACACCTTCGCTGGATCAGTACGCGGTCGAAGTCTCTTCACCCGGCGAAACGCAGGCTGAATCCACGGCCGCCCTCGGCAGTTATCTGGCGGGCATTTTTAAGGCTAACCCGGAAAACTTCCGCCTCTTTGGCCCCGATGAAACCGCGTCGAACAGGCTGGGTAAAGTTTTTGATGTTACCAGCCGAACCTGGCAGGAGCCGGTTAAACCTTATGACGAACAACTGGCCGCAGACGGGCGGGTAATGGAAATTTTAAGCGAGCATCAGTGCCAGGGCTGGCTTGAAGGCTATCTCCTGACGGGTCGCCACGGGTTATTCAACTGTTATGAAGCCTTTATCCACATCGTCGATTCGATGTTTAATCAACATGCCAAATGGCTAAAAGTTACGCGCAAACTGCCCTGGCGTGAGCCGATTTCTTCACTCAACTATCTGCTCTCTTCTCATGTCTGGCGTCAGGACCATAATGGTTACAGTCATCAGGACCCTGGTTTTATCGATCATGTCGCCAATAAAAAGGCGGATATCGTGCGCATTTATTTACCACCCGATGCCAATACCCTGCTTTGTGTCGCCGACCACTGCCTGAATACCTGGGATCGCATTAACGTGATCGTTGCGGGCAAACAGCCCGCTCCGCAGTGGCTGACGCTGGAGGAAGCCGCCAAACACGTCGCCGCCGGAATGGGGATTTGGTACTGGGCCGGTACGGTAGCGGAAGGTGAATCACCGGATGTTGTCATGGCTTGCGCCGGGGATGTGCCGACCCTCGAAACGCTCGCGGCCGTGGATCTGCTACGCAACTATCTGCCTGACCTCAAAATCCAGGTCGTTAACGTGGTGGATTTGATGGCGTTGCAAACAAGCGAACAGCACCCCCATGGGCTGAGTGAAGACGCCTTTGAGGCGCTGTTCACCGTCGATAAACCGGTCATTTTTGCCTTTCATGGCTATCCGGGGCTCATTCAGCGACTGACCTGGTCACGCAACCATCATCGCCATTTTCATGTTCACGGTTTTATTGAGGAAGGGACAACCACAACGCCTTTTGATATGACCGTGATGAATGAACTGGATAGATTCCATTTAGCCCAGCAGGCTATTCAGCGCATTCCCGCACTGGCCGGAAAAGCAGATGACATACTCGATGACCTGCAGGAGAAAATTGCTGCTCACCATCAGTATGTGCGTGAACAGGGTGAAGACCTGCCAGAAGTGCAGAACTGGAAATGGCCATCACAACAAGGCGACAGCGATGTGCCGGAATAAGTGAACCGGCTTGGGTACCAGCTGGTTCACTGTCGTTAACTATGTAAGGACTGCACTATCCTCATGGGCAGGTTCACTGACCTGTCCATGAGGACGTTGTCATTCTCGTCTCTCTACTGGCTTGTTTACCTGCCTCATTTTCATAAGACTTATCTCAAATAAAGATTACCATCGTTTATGGTTATGCCTGCTCAAAATGTAAATTAGTGTCAACATATGTCAACCAAACTTGCTGACACCCTGCTTCAGCAGCAATTTGATAACGCACGTTATTAATTCATTTGCACTTAACATGATTTAACTCCCTTATTTGATAAGATATATATCACATACGACATTCAAAACAGCCTGCGACATTATTTTCTCAAAAAACAAGCGAAGCGGTGAATATTACAATATGTAAACGGTTACGTTTCGGTTTGACTTATTTCATTCCCGGTCTAGTTTTAGATACGGACACCGACGACATGAGATGCAAAATATGTCGTTTATTTAAACAACGAAACTGGAGAAATAACATGGCTGAACATCGTGGCGGTTCTGGTAATTTCGCAGAAAATCGTGAAAAAGCATCCGACGCAGGTCGTAAAGGTGGTCAAAATAGTGGCGGTAATTTCAAAAATGATCCGCAACGCGCCTCCGAAGCAGGCAAAAAAGGCGGCCAGCAGAGTCATGGCGGCGGCCGGAAATCGGGTGAGTAATATATCTCGAAAATAGCATTTAACATTACGTTAAATGTGAACATTGATAGCGAGTCAAAGTTGGCTCGCTTTTAATTTCACATATCTCAAGGATATATTTTATGCAAGTGAATTCGATTACAGATTTATTTATTCATGCATTATCTGACATTTACAGCGCGGAAAAACAACTGACCCGCGCCCTGTCTAAAATGGCCCGTGAATCCGCAAGCACTGAACTGTCGGATGCGTTTAAACAGCACCTGGAAGAGACGCAGGGGCAAATTGAGCGCATCGATCAACTTATCGAGGCTGAGCCCAATATCAAACTGAAACGGATGAAATGTCATGCGATGGAAGGGTTGATTGACGAGGCGAACGAAATCATTGAAGCCACCGATAAAGGCAGCGTCCGTGATGCCGGTCTGATAGCCGCAGCGCAAAAAGTTGAGCACTATGAGATTGCCTCCTACGGCACGTTGTCTACCCTTGCAGGACAATTAGGGCTTAAAAAAGCGAAAGCCCTGCTTGATGAAACCTTGCAAGAAGAAAAAACCACCGACGACCTGTTAACTAAGATTGCGACTTCAAATGTTAATTTAAAAGCTGAAGGCAAATAATTGATTCTGCCCAACTGACAGCTTTTTTAATTTAATCTGGTAAGCAAAACGACGATAAAGGATATTATTATGACTCCACAAGAAAATTACCATGACTGGCTACGTGACGCGCATGCAATGGAAAAACAAGCTGAGTCCATGCTGAGCTCAATGAGCAGCCGCATCGATAATTATCCTGACCTGCGTGCAAGAATTGAGCAACATCTAACCGAGACGCAGGGTCAAATTAAACTTCTTGAAGAAGTGCTCGATCGTAACGGTATTAACCGTTCGGTAATGAAAGATGCCACCAGCAAAATGAGCGCAATGGGCCAGGCTGTCGGGGGAATGTTTGCCTCCGATGAAGTGGTCAAAGGCGCAATTAGTAGCTATGTCTTCGAGCAATTTGAAATTGCATGCTACACCTCTTTAATCCGCGCCGCCGAAAAAGTGGGTGATACCGCAGGTGTAGAAGTCTTCAAGCAAATCTTAACCCAAGAAAAAGCGATGGCGGAATGGGCCTTTAATCACCTGCCTGATGTGACTGAGCAATTTTTACTGCGTGATGCCGCTGACGGTGTCGAAGCGAAAAAATAACTGACACATCAGGAGGCTTTATGTTTCGACACGTCAAACAATTGCAATATACGGTCCGGGTGAGTGAACCTAACCCCGGCCTGGCCAATCTTTTACTCGAACAGTTTGGTGGTCCACAAGGCGAACTGGCTGCCGCCTGCCGTTACTTTACCCAGGGTCTGGGTGATGAAGATGCAGGGCGCAAAGAGATGCTGATGGACATCGCCACCGAAGAGCTTAGCCACCTTGAAATCATCGGTTCGCTGGTTGGGATGCTCAACAAAGGGGCAAAAGGTCGATTAGCCGAAGGGACCGAAAGTGAGGCTGAACTCTATCGTTCTCTGACCGAGAACGGTAATGACAGCCATATCACCTCCCTGCTCTACGGCGGCGGGCCTGCGCTGACGAACTCAGCGGGGGTTCCCTGGACTGCAGCTTATGTGGACACCATTGGTGAAGTGACCGCTGACCTGCGTTCGAATATTGCCGCAGAAGCACGCGCCAAAATCATTTACGAGCGCTTAATCAATGTGACGGACGATCCAGGCGTGAAAGATGCGCTAAGCTTTCTGATGACCCGTGAAGCCGCGCACATGCTCTCGTTTGAGAAGGCGCTGTACTCCATCCGTAATAACTTCCCACCGGGTAAACTGCCGCCTATCGAGCAATACACTAACGTGTATTACAACATGTCTGAAGGCGACGACCCGCGCGGAAGCTGGAACAGCGACGAGAACTTCGAGTATGTCGCCAACCCACAACCCGCTGTAGACGGCGGTGACGGACTGGCGACGGTGAAACTGAGTCGCGAACAGCAGGCGCTGGTGAAGGCGATGACTAAACGTACCGAGTCCGATCCTGCGGTAGAGCCCCTGACCGGCGTTGAGCTCGGTAAAGGTGAGCCGCAAGAGAAATAAGTCGTAACGTTAACAATGCCTGCCAACCACACCCCTTTAATAAGGGGTGTTTTTTTGCAGAAAGGTGACAAAAATGTTTGAGTTAGATGCATTTCATCTGGCAAGACTACAATTCGCCTTTACGGTCTCGTTTCATATCATCTTTCCTGCCATTACGATCGGGCTTGCCAGCTATCTGGTCGTGCTGGAGGGATTATGGCTGAAAACGAAAAACCCCGACTGGCGGGCCATGTATCATTTCTGGCTGAAGATTTTCGCCGTTAACTTTGGGATGGGCGTCGTCTCAGGGCTGGTAATGGCCTACCAGTTCGGTACCAACTGGAGTGGGTTTTCTCAGTTCGCCGGTAGCATTACCGGCCCTCTTCTCACCTATGAAGTGCTGACCGCATTCTTCCTTGAGGCGGGTTTTCTCGGCGTAATGTTGTTCGGCTGGAAAAAGGTTGGCCCGGGACTGCACTTCTTTGCCACCTGTATGGTCGCCCTGGGCACCCTGATGTCTACGTTCTGGATCCTTGCCTCCAACAGCTGGATGCACACCCCGCAGGGCTTTGAAGTCGTTAACGGTCAGGTTGTGCCAACGGACTGGTTTGCCGTCATCTTTAACCCCTCGTTCCCTTATCGTCTCATCCATATGACCATCGCCGCCTTTTTAAGCAGCGCACTGTTCGTCGGTGCATCCGCCGCCTGGCATCTGCTACGGGGTAACGACACCCCCGCCATTCGTAAAATGCTCTCAATGGCGATGTGGATGGCGCTGGTTGTGGCCCCCATTCAGGCGGTGGTCGGCGATGCGCACGGTCTGAACACCCTGAAACATCAACCGGCGAAGATAGCCGCCATCGAGGGACACTGGGAAAACCCGCCCGGTGAAGCCACGCCGCTGCTGCTGTTCGGCTTACCGGATATGGACGAGGAGCGCACGCGCTTCGCCGTTGAAATCCCCGCCCTCGGCAGCCTGATCCTGACCCACTCACTGGATGAACAGGTCCCGGCGCTGAAAGATTTTCCAAAAGATGAGCGCCCCAACTCCACTATCGTATTTTGGTCATTTCGTCTGATGGTGGGCATGGGGCTGTTGATGATTACGCTGGGCGTCGCAGCACTCTGGCTACGGTTCCGCCACCGCCTTTACACCTGTCGTCCCTTCCTTCATTTTGCGCTCTGGATGGGTCCGGCAGGTCTGGTGGCCATCCTCGCCGGTTGGGTCACCACGGAGGTGGGTCGCCAGCCCTGGGTGGTTTATGGGTTGTTACGCACCATCGATGCGGTATCACTGCACAGCACGTTGCAGATGAGCCTGAGTCTGCTGACGTTCTTCGTGGTGTATACCTCCGTCTTCGGCGTCGGTTACGGTTATATGGTTCGCCTTATCAAAAAAGGGCCGCAGCCTTATGACGAGCATCCAACCGATGGGCGACCCGCACGGCCACTGTCAGCCGCGGGTGAAAAATTACAGGGTGAGGAGAGAAACTAATGGGTATCGATCTGTCACTTATCTGGTTTGTCATCATCGTCTTCGCCACCTTGATGTATATCGTGATGGATGGCTTTGACCTGGGCATCGGAATCCTTTTTCCCCTGATTCAGGATGAGGGGGAACGCGATGTGATGGTCAACAGCGTCGCCCCCGTGTGGGATGGCAACGAAACCTGGCTGGTACTCGGCGGTGCCGGTCTGTTTGGCGCGTTCCCGCTCGCCTATGCGGTCATTACCGATGCCCTGGCAATCCCCCTGACGCTGATGCTCATCGGTCTTATTTTTCGCGGCGTGGCATTTGAGTTTCGCTTTAAAGCCACACCCGAGCATAAGCCGTTCTGGGATAAAGCGTTCCTGTGTGGTTCATTGCTCGCCACCTTTACGCAGGGCATTGTAGTGGGTGCGGTAATAAACGGTTTTCCCGTCTCCGGCCGCACCTTTAGCGGTGGCGCACTGGACTGGCTCACCGCCTTCAATCTGTTCTGCGGCATCGGTCTGGTGGTGACTTACGGCTTGCTCGGGGCGAGCTGGCTGGTGATGAAAAGCGAGGGCAACCTACAGCATCGCATGCGTGTCGCGGCAAAAAATTTGCTGCTGGGGCTGTTACTGGCGATGGCGGTGGTGAGCATCTGGACACCCCTCACCCATGCGGATATTGCAGGTCGTTGGTTCAGCCTGCCTAACCTGTGGTTCTTTGCCCCGGTGCCGGTACTGGTTCTGGTGTTGAGTTTCTTGCTTTGGCGCACGCTAAAAGACACGCGATTCCATGCATTGCCGTTTGTATTAACCCTGGGCCTGATATTTTTAGGCTTTAGCGGTCTCGGGATCAGTATCTGGCCCAATATTATTCCACCCGATATTTCCTTATGGCAGGCGGCATCTCCGCCACAAAGCCAGGGCTTTATGTTAGTGGGGGCCTTACTGATTATTCCGGTGATTCTGGTTTACACCTTCTGGAGTTATTACGTGTTTCGCGGAAAAGTTCAGCACGGGGAGGGTTATCACTGATGTCCTGGAAACAAAAAGCCGCTGCCAAAAAAGTCATGTGGTTTATATTACTCTGGTTTGGCAGCGTGCTTTCTTTATTTATTGCCAGCTCATTGATTAAACTTCTGATGTCAATGGCTGGCCTTCACACCTGATATTTACGCTTCGCGAAGGGGTGGCTGCTCTTCATTTAATAACATAATGAGCGTTCCCATTGCGTAGGCAGCCGCCTCTTTCACCACCGACTCGCTATCACCTTCAAAGTGTTTTACGCGGGTATGCACTTTATTATCCGGTAATTGCCAGGCAAACCAGACGGTACCCGCCGGGGTGCCGTCTTCACCGCCATCTGGCCCGGCATAGCCACTCACCGCCAGGCTCACGTGCGCGCCCGAGCGCCGTTGTGCGCCTGCGGCCATCTCTTTAACCGTCTGTTCGCTGACCGCAGTGCAGGTGGCGATGGTGTCGTAACTGACCTCCAGCACGGTGATTTTTGCTTCATCGGTATAGGTGACAAAGCCACTGCCGTAAAATTCCGGGGTGTCGCCGGCGGCGCATAGCGAGGAGGCAATCAGCCCTCCCGTACAGGATTCCGCCGTGGTCAGTTGCAGTTTTTTTTCAATCAGTACTCGCCCAAGTTCCCGGGCGATGGACAACGAAGGGGCTGTCATCATTCACCTCTCATGTCGAAAATAAGGTGGCGCAGGGAATACCGGCCACCCGTTGGTGGTTAAATTGTCGCCTTTTCACTCTGCATGCCCGGCACCAGTATCACCTTACGGCACTCTTCCTGGCGCTTTTCAAAGATCTCATATCCCCGCGCCGCCTCTTCCAGCGGCAGGTGATGCGTCACTATCTCTTCAGGGGTGAGATGGCCTTTATCGATAAGCGCCAGTAAGTCTGGCAGATACGCGTGAACGTGCGTCTGACCCATTTTGAAGGTAATGCCTTTATCGAAGGCGTCACCAAACATAAACCCATGAATGAAGCCGGCATAGACGCCCGGTACGCTGACAATCCCTCCCCGGCGCACGGCGGCAATAGCCTGCCGCAATACCTTGCCGCTGCTGCCTTCAATTTTCAGCGTGCTTAATACGGTTTCGGTAATGCTGCCTTTTGCCTCAAAGCCTACGGCATCAATCACGGCATCTACCCCGCGATGACCAGGGGTATTCTCGATAATCCATGCCGCCGGATCGTCATTCTTATCGAAATTGATTGGCACCACGCCATAACGCTGCTCTGCAAAGGCGAGACGGTAGTCATTATGATCAATCATAAAGATCTGTTCAGCGCCCATCAGCCGCGCGCAGGCCGCCGACAAAAGCCCTACCGGCCCGGCCCCGTAAATTGCAACGCGGGACCCTTGTTTGACCTCGGCGTTTTTTACCGCCTGCCAGGCCGTCGGCAGGATGTCGGAGAGGAACAGAACTTTTTCGTCCGGCAGGTGGCTCGGAACTTTGAAGGGGCCGGTATTGGCTTTTGGCACACGTACGTATTCAGCCTGCCCGCCAGGGATACCGCCATAGAGGTTGCCGTAGCCAAACAGGGCTGCTGGCGGGGTAATGCTCTTACGATTGAGCGCCGCGCCCTTGCCGCTATTGGTTGTTTCACAGGCTGAGTACTGCTGCAGTCGGCAGAAAAAACAGTCACCACAGGCGATAACGAACGGGATAACCACGCGATCGCCTTTGCTGACATTTTTTACCTCTGACCCGGCTTCCACCACCTCGCCCATAAACTCATGACCAAAAATATCGCCATGCTCGGTGCCAGGGATTTTACCGTGATACAAGTGCAGGTCAGACCCGCAGATAGCCGTCGCCGTTACGCGCAGAATGATGTCATCTGCGGCTTCCAGACCCGGATCGGGCATATTATCGACGCTCACCTTATGAGGCCCATGATAAGTCAATGCTTTCATCAATGATTCTCCTCTAAACGATGACAGCGACACTCAATGGAAAAATGTCACTCGTTTTCATTTAACCCGCATTATTCATAGAACAGCACCCGTGAATCTGTACAGGAAAAATTAGTATTAATCTTATTCAACATCGCCGATTATTTTCTGCGCGAGTTCGCTGAATGTTTGAGGGATATTTACCCTCATCCTTCATAAGAATAGTTCACATTTCCCACGAACTGTTTAAGTAATGACGCATTATAATAATCATAGGTACAAGCGCAGCGATAAATACCCCGGACAAGGCAACACCCAAGGCTGAATGATTATTTATGATTACGGTTAGCGACTGGAATATATGATTAATTACGACTATACCCGTTATACTTCAAGCTGCATGAGCGTTGGCTGCGTTTGTTCACCCCAGTCACTTACTTTAGTAAGCTCCTGGGGATTCACTCTCTTGCCGCGTGATTCGGCCAACGGCCTCACCCCTTTGGGGCCAGCACGAGTGCTGTTCAAAACAGTTAACTGTTTTGTCCTGCAACTCGAATTATTTAGGGTAGATACCCTTTTGACTCCCTCATTCATTAAGCTGTGGAATGTAAAATACAATGACCTATCTGGCGTGGACCGCAGCGACTGGCTGCCTGCTTTTACTGATGTCGCTCTCTTACGGCTGGATCAGCCGTGTTCCGGTTCCGGTGTTCGGGCTCTATTTACTGGTCGGCATTGTCTGTGGCCCCTGGGTGCTCGATGTCATCAATCTCGACATTGCTGCCCATGCTTCGCTCATCAGTCGTGTCACGGAAATTGCGATGGCGGCTTCGCTGTTTATTACCGGGCTAAAGATTCGTCTCCCTCTGAACTCGCCCTACTGGAAAATGGGTATCAAACTGGCGTTGCCGGCCATGTTACTGACCATCGCCGGGATCATGGTTGTATCCCATTTTTTGACCGGCCTTTCCTGGCCTTTATCTTTAGCCTTAGCCGCAATCCTTGCCCCCACCGATCCCGTGCTGGCCAGTCTGGTGGCCATCAACGATGCCAGAGATGGCGACCAGTTGCGCATTGCTCTGTCCAGCGAAGCAGGCCTCAATGACGGAACCGCGCTGCCTTTTTTAATGCTGGCACTGATCTGGCACAAAGCGGGCGGCGCGATTAACGCCCACGAGTGGCTGACATGGCTAAGCGTCGACCTTGTCTGGGCCCTGCTTGGCGGGCTGGCGATCGGCTTTCTGCTCGGTCGGGCCATTGGGCTTCTGGCCACCCGCTCACGCCACGCGCAGGGCGAAGTAGCGCCCAGTGATTTTGTCGCGCTGTCGCTTATTTGCCTGAGTTTTTCTCTGGCAATGGCCGTCAGCGCATCTGGATTCCTGGCCGCGTTTGCCGCCGGTGTCGGGTTACGAAGTGCAGAAGTCAGCGTACAGAAGCGCCATCCCGATCAAAAGATGGTAGAAGACGACCTGCCCGCTGAAATGCAGGTCAATCCTCACACTCGCCACGGTCTGGAAGAGAGTAACCCCATTAAATCCGTCGGACTGGTTATTGGCGATGCCCTCTCATTTGGCGACACGGTGGAACGCATTTTTGCCGCCGCGCTGGTGATTATTCTGGGGATTACCCTCGCCTTACACTGGGATATACACGCGCTCTTGCTGGCCTTCATTATTTTTGTCGTCATCCGCCCCCTCGCCGTATTCATTATTACCTGGCGCTCGGGAGAATCCCTTTTTCACCGGATTAGCCTGGGCTGGCTCGGCATCCGCGGCATCGGTAGTCTTAATTACATCGCCTGGACCTATGTTCACGGTTTGCAGGGCGCACAAGCGAACACCCTCACAAACTTTGCCATAACGATTGTGACAGTGAGCGTGCTGGTGCACGGCATCTCCGTCACTCCCTTACTCACGCTCAGGCGAAAAAGGGAAAATCACTGACCCGTTACGATTTAAGCCCTTAAAAAAGGGTG
>DFPL01000090.1 GCA_002377245.1 Enterobacteriaceae bacterium UBA3516 | reverse complement strand
AACAACATCATCCTGATGTTCCTGGCCTGGCGTACGCATTCTAAAACGGATAATCAAGAACTTACCGATATAATACATTGCCGCTGTTTCCATTAATCCCAGCGCGACAAAAACAGGCCAGCGTGTCTGATGTATTCCGGCCGGAATGTTATAAACAATAAAGTCGATAATCCCATTTGTAGCGCATACTCGCACATCAAGAAGCCACGCGAGCATTTGAAAAAAACCATCCAGTAAAGAATAAACCAGCCATAACAACGGTGCGGTAAAGATAAATAAAAACTCAAAAGGCTCGGTTATTCCCACCAGAAATGAGGTCACAATCAAAGGGATAAGAGTGATTTTCAATTTTTGCTTATTTTCAGGTCTCGCTGTTTTGTAAAAGGCAAGGGCCATTCCAGCGGTACCAAATATTTTCACCATTCCGTAGGTTAAAAATCTTGCCGAATCACTTAATGCTCCCCCTGTACTGTTAGCAATTTCTGCGAGAAAAATGGGTTTTGCACCCACTACTGTCTGCCCTTCAATTAACAGCTGTCCACCAATAGAAGTAAAAACAAAAGGTGACCAAATGAGATGGTGTAATCCTGTCGGGATAAGAAAACGGTTGAGAAAGCCATACAGAAAAACCCCTGCGGCACCGAAAGTTTTCATCACTCCCGTCAGGGCCGATATGCCGTGTTCTACAATCGGCCAGAAATAAACCGTAGCGATAGCAAACACGCCGACCAGTGGGATCATAATAAGTAGGACAAGTTTACTGTTTCCATAAATGGAGAATGCGCCACGAAACTCAATGTCGACAAACCGGTTATGAACGAAGGCGACTGCGCAGCCCAGAAGGATGCCAAGAAACACGCCCATATCAATAACCTGGAAACCAAAAATAAAAGTTTGTCCGCTGCCGTAAAGTTGCGCGTTGCTGCTACCAGAGGCAAGACGCTGGGTCAGGGTAAGCCAACTATTATTTGCCGCCAGGTACATAAACCAGGTCATTGCGGCAACAAAAGCCGCTTCCGCTTTTCGGGTTTTAGCCAGTCCTCCCGCCAACCCCAGGCAAAAGAAGAAACCCAGGTTATTCATGATTGCCCAGAGCATACTAGAAACATATTTTCCCAGCAGGAAAAGCGAGCTGTCTTCTGCTACCCATATTTTATTGGTTGTCATACTGAGCAAGGCAATCAATAGACCAACAACCGGCAGATACAAAACTGGCCCAATCATTGCCTTCGAAAAATCCTGTAATTTTTTTACCCCGATCATTCTTTTCCCCTTCACCACTTATCGACCGCCAGTGCTCGAAACATGTGATTCAGCCTATGCGCCAAAAGGAAATGTTCAGAGACGTTAAATTTTGAACTGTGACACAAGTCATATATGCTTTGAGTTAATAGATATATAAATAAAACAAAATAAATAGATGACATATCAATCAGTTTACTTAATCATGATGATAAATCATTAGAATCATGATGTTATAGAAAGAATGCGCTATCAGGAGCTACCAGAGGACATCTAGAAGTGATCTACAAATCAATCGCAGACAAGCTTAAAATTCGCATCAACAGCGATGAATTTGAAGTTGGAGATAACCTGCCTAGTGAAAAAGCACTGGCCGAAGAACTACAGGTTTCAGTGATGACTATCCGCAAGGCGCTTACACTGCTGGAAAGGGAAAAGCTGATAGTCAAGCGTCACGGCAGCGGTTCATATGTGGCGCGAAAGAGCAACTATCACGGAGGGGAGTTAGACGGATTTAACTACCAGATGCACATAGTTGGAGTCACCAATTATATGAACCGCGTTATTGAGTTCACTATGATGGATGCGCCTCCGGCTATTGCACAACAGTTGAAAATTGAACCGGGAGATAAAGTCTATTATGTCAAACGCATTCGTTTGATTGACGACGCGCCGATTCTAATAGAAGACAGTTATATCCCTGTAGCGATTTTTCCATGGCTAAGCATCGGTAATCTGGAAGGGTCTAAATTTAACTACTTTAAGAAGAATTGCCATATCACCATTCTTGAGAGCCACCGCACCTATACCCCGGTTCTCGCCACCAGGGAACAAGCTGAACTACTGCAGGTTCCGCAAAATAGCCTGCTCTTACGGGTTCAGTCAATCAGCTATGCACAGAACAACCTCATCGTCGATTTATCCGATATTTACCAGAATACCAACAAGTATAATGTCAAACATATCACCCGGCGTTAATAACTTCATTATAGCAAAGCGCTTATTGAGCGTTTTGGATTAGAACATGAGCGGGGCGGGAGCGCGAAGTAGAGTAGATCGTTGTTAGGATGGTGATCTGTTTTATTTCAACTGGTCAATATTGTGAACGCATTAAAAAAAATCATTGCAGTCGGTATCATGTCCATTCTGAGTGCGACGGCTCAGGCAAATAGCCATGTTTCTTTCAAATTGACCAGCCCGGAAATCAAAAATGGCCGCTTTGAAAATGACCACCTGAGCAGTGCCGCGTTGGGCTTGGGATGTGATGGGGGAAATCATTCGCCCGCTCTTGAATGGGAACATGCTCCTGCTGGCACGCTAGGTTTTGTGCTGGAGATCTTTGATAAAGATGCCCCAACGGGACACGGATGGGTGCACTGGACAGTGGTCAATATACCAGCCAGCAGCCACGCGCTTGCAGCTGGTATAGGATCAGATAATAAGGGATTGCCATCTCCTGCCTTTCAAACCCGCACCGATTTTGGTATTCCGGGATACGGTGGGCCATGCCCGCCTGCTGGGCAGACACACCACTATGTGATCACCCTTAAAGCTCTGAATGTTGCCACGCTGCCACATGTTACGGTCGATGCTACTCCGGCTCTGGTTGGCTTTGTTGCTGGCATGAATACTCTTGCTACTGCCCGTCTGGAAGTGATACAGAGCCGGTAATGTTTTCAGGTCATTTAAGGGCAGCGGGCGTTTCCTTCGCGCGAATTTGCTTTGGGCTAAAACCAAAGCGGGCACGAAAACGGGCGGAAAACTTCGATGGGTTTTCGTAACCAACGCCTAGCGCTATCTGGAATATTGTCTGGTCTGTAGCTTGTAACAGCGCCAGGGCATGCCCCATTCTGGCCTCGGTGACCACATTCTTGAAACAGGTATTCTCGGCATTAAGCCTCCGGCGTAATGTCGCCTCTGACATGGCAAAGTGACGGGAAATTTCAGATGCTGTCCAGTTTTTCAGAAGATCTTTTAATACGAGCTTCCTGATGCGCTGACTCAGCATCATTTTTGCCGCTGGCTTCAGCATCAGACCAAAACTTTCTAACCATGCGCACATTTCCTCCATCCGTTTCATTGCCACTCTATCGGGAATGCCTGCGGTATCCCGGATAGAGACGACTGCATGGTCGAAAGCCTGGCGAAAATGGATGCTCACATCGCGAAGTACACGCGGCTTGTCGCTTTCGTTTGCGCCAGTGGGGTCATATATCGTTAATAATGGAAAGCTCAGCCACTCTGCTTCAAAAGGAGTGTGATTAGAAGGAGGAATATTTGTTACATCGAGTAAGATTCCGGCACTGACTAATATGGCCTCGCCGGCAGATACAAGTGTTTCCTGGCCCCGCCACACAATGCTTTTTTGCCCCTGGCGGACCATAACCAGCAGTGTTTCATCAATAAAAATCTGGTTTGTGAGTAAGCGTTCGACCTGAATAACGTGGGCGGTACTGGCTATGGCCTCACGGCTCCATAATGTCCTTGATGTTTTAAGCATGTTTCCTGTCAGAATTTCGAGAAAAAATACGAAAAAAGTCCCTGCTATCAGACGGTATACTACTACAACTATTACCGCCTGGCATTTCCCCCGGCAGCGGTAGACCTGCCATACCGTGAGGGAAGTAAAATTCACCTTACTCACGAAGCTAATTGCGATGCTATTGCGGCTTGCGTCCCATCGCTTTAAGGAAGCGCTGTTGCAGGTGCAATAACTCCTCCAGCTCCAGCAGGCGGTAGTCGATGCCGTAACGCGGTGCTACCTCGCCGATAATGCGGCTTAGCGCCTGGTAATGGCGGTGACTCCAGTTCGGGAACAGATGATGCGTCAAATGCAGGTTTGCTCCGCCAAGCCAGTACCCTAGCCAGTTTGGCCGGGTCTGCCAGTCGAAAGTGGTGGCGAATACGTGTTGATACCAACTGTGCGGCATCGCGCCTTTTTCTGGCGCCTGATAAAAGTTAGCCTTGGCCCAGTGAGTACCGATGATCAACATCACGAACATCAATGATGAAAACATCTGGCTCAGTAAATAGACCAGCAGAATTTTGCCAATACCGATAGTTGACGGTAGCAGCCAGCACGGAATCGCCAGCGCCAACAGAATATGTGCCGCTTTACCCGCAAGAAACCCGCACCAGCCGCGCAAACCCTGCTTCGCCATACGGACTGCCACACGCGTCCTGCCCGCCCGGTCCAACCAATCGAATAACCAGATGTAGTACGGAAAAGTCAGCGCCGCCACGAGTGGCCAATAGTAACGCTGCCCGCGCATAAAGGGGCGCCAGCGCTGAAACGGTGTCTGCCGCAGCACACCATTGGCATCGATATCGGGATCGTAATCTTCGATATTGTTGTGAGTATGGTGGAACAGCACGTGCCGCACGCGCCAGCAATCGGGGTCAAGCCCCAGCGGCACACTCACCAGACTATTCAGCCAGCGATTGGCCCAGGCTTTACGGAAAAACGCGTTGTGGGAGGCGTCGTGCACCACGTTTACCGTCAGGAACATCCCGCTAAAGATAAAACCGAAGTAGCAGGCGAAAAACGCCCAGACGTTATGCTGCAGCAGGCTTATCCCATAACACAAGCCGCATATCGTCAGCAGTAGCGCGACCTTCGCCAACATACCGCCGTCGGCGAAACGATGATCGCCACGTTTCATCAGATACTGTTGGGCGGCCTGCATCAGCGCGCGGTGCAAGCCGCTGTCGTCACGCCGATAGGCTAACGGACGCAACGGTTTCATGGCTGCCCCATTCGTCGTAAGAACTGCCGTTGTTGGGCCAGCAGTTCGCGATAGCTGATGCAGCGGTACGCCATACCGTGCCGCTGCGCGACCTCTGCCACCGCCATGGCCAGCGCCGGGTAGTGACGGTGATGCCAGCCGGGAAACAGGTGATGAGTCAGGTGATAATTCAACCCACCGGTAAGGTGCTCAATCCAGCTCAGACCCGGCTTCCAGTCGCAGGCGGTGGCGAAATTATGCCGGTACCAGCCGTGCGGCATGCAGTCGCCCGTGGGTACCGGGTAAAACTCGGCCTGTGCCCAGTGGGTCCCCAAAAGCAAGAACACCACCAGCAGCGAGGCGCACATCTGGCTGATCGTATAAACCAGCAGCACCCAACCCCAGCCGATGCCATGCAAGTGGCACACAATCATTGGCACCACCAGCACCAATGCTAAATGGAGCAACTTGGACACAACGAACACCGTCCAACCGCCGGACCCTGCCAGCAGGCGCTTTTCTCGCAGCGGCGTTTTATCTAAGCGATCGGACCAGTCGAAAATCCAGGCGATATAAGGTAGCGAAAGGGCGGCGATCAGGGGCCAGTAGAGATGCTGATAGCGCATATGGGGCCGCCAACGCTGGAAGGGCGTTTGACGGAAAAAACCGTTCTCTTCGGTATCCAGATCGTAATGCTCGACGTTGGCGTAAACATGGTGGAAATCCACATGACGCGTGCGCCAGTAGTCCGGATCAACACCCAATGGCAGTGTCACCACCCGTCCCACCAGGCGATTGGCCCATGGGGTTCGCAGGAAAGCATTATGCGAAGCATCATGATTGACATTGACGTTAAGCAGCATACCCATGATCACGAAGAGGAAATAGCAGAGTGAGTACGACCAAAGCTGATGCTGGAGCAGGCTCAGCGCATAAAAACCGGCACATAACGCCAACAATAGCGCAGCCTTGGTCAACCCTGCGGCATCGGCATAGCGATGATCGCCCGCGAGGCATGCATGTGCTGCGCGTTTGAGATCGTTGTGAAATGCCTGCTCGCCAGCAGCGGGAAAGCGCAGCGGCAGTAATGGTTCAGCCATGCGGCTCCTCCGAGGGGTCTGTCGAGGTGGGGCGCCCCCAGCCCAGAGCGATGCACAACGCATGCAGCGCTAAGGCAGCCATTGTCATGTACCACCAGGACTGTGGCCAGTTGAGGTAGCCAATAAACAGTAGCGGTATGAGCAGCGCATTGAGCAACCAGACGACGCTCGCCCACGGCCGACCTTCCGTCATGCCTCCGAGCGCCACTGCGCCCAATGCCAGCAGCACCAGTAGCGCCATTTGCGGCCAGCTGATTTGCTCGTAGCCGTAACCGTATTGATAAACATAACCGACAACCAGCGCGAACAATAGCATTGTACCGCTGAATACGCTGAGCGCCGAACGGCCGCTACGTGGCTGCCCCGGACGCGGGCGCCATGCGATACGTAAATAGCGCAGAAAAGGAAGGTTGCTCGCCCAGAATGGATTGGCAGATGAACTGTCGCCGCCGACGCCATAGCTGAACGGCGTGTTCGGCAATGCCGGGCAGAAGGTACCGAACAGCTTATCCCAGAAAATAAAGCTGCCGCCGAAGTTCTTATTGGAGTACGCGATGTCCTTGACGTGGTGCACGCGGTGATGCGCCGGCGTGACCAGAATTTTTTCCAACACGCCGAGTTTGGGCGTCAGGGCATTGTGGTTAAACAACTGGATGCTGTAATGAAAAATCGAGACCGCGACGAAAACTGACAGCGGCACACCCACCAGCGCCAGAAGTAAAAAGAACGGAATCGACGTCAGTGACGAATACCAGGAGTTACGCACCCCCAGTGACAGATTAAAATGCTCGCCCTGATGGTGCACCACATGGACCGCCCACAGCAGCCGGAAACGATGGTGCAGACGGTGCAGCCAGTAAAAACAGAAGTCCCACGCCAGCAAAGCAAATAACCACATCAATGGCGCAGGAAGGGCATCCAGCAACCCAGGACTGAAACGTGCGGCCACGTAGCCGTAACATGTGACTTCCAGTCCGCGGAATAACCACAGTATGATATGGCCCGAATTAAGGTTAAACACGATATCGTGCCAATTGACCGGCTCACCACGCCCCCAGCGCAACGCCACCGCTTCGGCCACTACAATGAACAGCATGAAAACAATCGGCATTGCCAGATCGATCATCCCATTTCTCCTTTAACGACTCGGCGACGCAGGGTATCCATGCGCAGGGCCACCCAACCCGCAAAAAGCGCCAGCAGCGCGCCGCTCGCCAAATCGACAAACAAGTGACGTCGCAGTTGCAGAATGGAAAATGCGATCGCCACACCCCACAGCGCCCACAGCGCTGTCCGGACTCTACGCTCGCTGTCGCTTAGCGCCCATACCACCAGCACCACCAGCGCCATATGCAACGATGGCAGGCAGTTTTGTGATGAATCCACCTGAGTTAACACCCTCAGCAGTTGAGCACTGATTCCGATACCATCATTTTGCGGATATACCATGGTGGTCGGCCATAGTAGATAAACTGCACCGGCGCCCAACGCGGTGAGCTGCATCGCGCGCGTCAGCCATTTTATCCGCTGTTGCGGCGCCAGAAGATAACCCGCCGGGACAATGAGAAAAAAAGACAGATAGAGCCAGATGGCCGTAGGGTTGAACGGGATAATCCGATCAAATACCAATGGAGGCAATAAGGTTCCTACGCCCTGTAAGCGATCGGCCACGGTATACACCACGCCGACTGTGCCCCAACCCAGCAACATATGCCAAAGCCTGAAATTCAGGTTTTTCATGCTTCCTCCGCCTGACGCAATATGCGCCTTCGCTTGCGATCCAATTTTGGAAGCACTTCTTGCATCGTCAATCGCCATTCCAGCGACTCGATGGCAATGCCCTGTTGGGCGAACAATGCGTTCAACTGCGCCTGACAGTGTGCTAATTCCGCCGCGTTGCAATCTGCGATAAGCTCCAGATTGCGTTCACCCCGCTGGATGAGGCGGTAATCGCTGGTCAACGGCAAAGCGTTAGCGAGAGCCCGACTACAGGCATCGGCGAATACCACCTGCGGCCGCTGTTGCGCATCGGGTAACATCAGTTGATCGTCTCGTCGCCCTTCGATACGGGCGATCGCCCGCGTCGGTTGCCCACATGGACAAGGTTCCTTGCGCAGCACCAGCACATCGTCCAGTCGATAACGCACGACAGGCTGGGTCCGGCGCGTAAAATCAGTGATGATTGGCGTAAAACGGAGTTCGTCGATCCACTGCGCTTCAATATGCAAAAACGCTTCATTCAGGTGCAACGTGCCGTGCGCACAGGTGGCGGCGAGAAAACCTTCAGTGGCCTGGTACACTTCCCCGACCTCGGGAAAGACCTTCATCAGCAGACGCCGATCCTGCTCTTCCAATACCTCGGCGACCGAAATCACTTTTTTGACCGACAGCTTCACTTTCCCGTTCAGTACCGCCAACGCCAACGCGCGAAGTTCCTGCGCCGGCGCCACGATAATGCTGGGCGCCTGTCGTTCCAGTACCGGTAAATGCCCGGTGAACGGTGCAAGCAAATCGTAAAATTCAAGGCTGAGCCAACGATTTTGGACGCTGTGATAGAGATTATTGTCCGCCCGAAGAAACAAGGCGACGCGCTCGCCCGCCATGAGTCCGTCCGGCAGCATTTTCGCCAGCATACCTCCGGCCCAAACATGCTGTTCGCGCGGGCTGACGACAAAAACACCTCGCTGCCCTGAGGTACCGGATGACAACCCCACGCTGTAACGGCCTATCTTCGGCGCAAAATCGCGATCTGCTTCGCTACGTTGGGCGCACGCCAGCACAGTATCGAGTTGCAATCCGGCAGTATTCATCTCGTCGAACCGGGCCATCATCAGCGCTTTGTCCATCTGCGGCCATTCAGCGAACGGCTGACAACAGAAACGCTGAAAGTAGGGGCTCTTACTCAACACCCGACGGGCAAAGATCGCGATCTGCCGGGACTGATGCTGCTCCAGCGCCTTACGATCGCGAAAGCGCAGGCGTCGGATGCGGAAATAGTGCCACAGCGTCATGAAGGGAATCACAGGTCCCCCTCATGACACAACAGAATATTGACATGACCGCCGGCCCACAATGTGTTGAGCCGCTGCAGGGTGTGTGTGTATGCCGCAGCATCGTCCATCACCAGATTGGCCAGGCGCGAAGGTCCGCGCAGCGTCTGGTAGCTCTGCGGCGACCAGGCCGCATCGCTGGCCAGCAGTGTCCAACCGTCGTCGGTGAGAATAAAGGCGCCAATATGGCCGGCCGCATGCCCCGGCAGGGGCACCAGCACGATCTCTCCTTCGCTACCTGGCAACGCATACCCGCGTTCGAACGGTGTGAGGAGGGCCGACAATGCGACTGACGGAAACGCTTCCATAAACTGCAGGTTACTTTCGAACGTCGCCGGTATCAGGTCAGGAATGAAGGCTCGCTTGAGGGCAGCAAAACCCCGCAACCCGCGAGTTTGCTGCCAGCCTTCGCCGGAGCAAATAAAGTCGAGATGGCTGAATTCATGCAGCCCGGCGATGTGATCCGCGTGAAAATGTGAGACGATCAGGGCCTGAATATCGCCCTTAGCATAACCCCAGGCGCGCAACTGGCACGCCAGTGACTCGGAAGGGTCGAAATAGACCGGCGTCATGTGGCGGTAAAGGCTGAACAGCCCCGACTGCGTGTGCTTCTGAAAATAATGTGAGTAGCCGGTATCCCAGAGCCAGCGGCGTTCTCCCACCTCCAGTAGATAAGCGCGTGCCGGGAACTTACACACCCGGAACCCGGCGCCCCTGAGGGCCATGCAGCCGATATGCGTGCAGTAGCCCACTTCGAAAGCAGTGACCTTAGCCATGCTTTACGCCTCCTTGTTGTCGCAGCCACTCTCCGGTCAGGCGAATACCCTCTTCAAGAGAATAACGTGGCCGATAACCCAGCTCTTCTATCGCACGGGTCTGGCTCAGGGTCATGTCAAAATTCACCGCACCCACACTGTAGCGCGTCAGCAGCGGTTCCTTACCACTTAGCGTTGCCCACAGCTCCATGCCGCCGGCCAGTGCATTCAGTAGTCGATAAGGCACGGCCTGGATCTGATAGCTGAGCCCCAGTTCCTGGCGCAGCAGCGCATCCAGCATTTCCTCCAGCCGCTGTGGCTGGTGATTAGTGATGTTGTACACGGCACCGGACAGCAATCCCGGTTGTTCGCTTGCCAGCACCATTGCATGCACCACGTTGGGGGTAAACGTCAGATCCAGCAGTGCTTGCCCGCCACCGGGCAGTCGCATCACGCCACGATCGCGTTCGAGCTGCTGTAACAACCGCGGCACTATTACCCGGTCATGCGGGCCAAACAGGCCACGTGGACGCAGAATAATGTAGGTGGTCTGGGGATAGATTTTTGCCTGCGCTAGCAGATTGAGCTCGGCGGCATACTTGCTGGCGGCATAGTGATTCGCAAAGCGTCGGGCCCGGTAGCGCTCGTTAAGATCGTAATGCGACTGATAATCGAAATATATCGCTGGTGTTGAGATATGCACAAAGCGGCGAACGTTGCAGCGTCCGGCCGCCTCCGCCAGCTTCTCAGTCGCATCAGCGTTGATGCGATGAAATTCTGCTTTACCACCCCAGGGGGAAGACTTTGCTGCACAATGCCATACCCATTCGCAGCCTGTCACTAACTGCTGGCACTGCTGCGCCGTGGCCTCAGCCAGATCGAGCGTACAAAACTCGGCGCCCAGCTTACGTAACATCCCGCCAGCCCGCTCATCTCTACCAGTGGCGCGCACCTGATATCCGTTATCCAGCAACCACTGCGCCGCGTTGCGTCCCAGCCCGCTAGTCGCCCCAGTGACCAGTATCTTCATGGCAGCAGCACCATGCCGGCCAGCGCCAGCCCGGCGGCAGTACCGATGAGCATCACCGGCTGACCGGGATTGTAGCGTCCGGTTGTCACGGCGGCATGTAGCGCTGTCGGGATAGATGCCGCCACCTGATTGCCATGATAACGGTAGATATCGACAAGCGCTTCGCTGGAGACGTGTAACCGCTTTCGCATATGTTCCAGAGAAAGATGGCTAGCCTGGTGCGGCACCACGGTGGCGATTTGCTCCAGTGCCAGGCCGCTGGCGCTCAGCAGCCGCTCGAGATAATCCTCAATCAACGCCGATGCTTGCCGAAACAGCGGCTTGCCCTGCATATGGAACAGGAAATCTTGCTCACTCATACCGGCGCGCGGGTTGCGACGTGTGCCACCCGCGCGGATTTCACAAAGTTCGCTTGAGGCAGGGTAGGTTTCCACCAGACTTGCGAGGATGCCACTGGTGCCGTCGCCGCGCTCAACGATAGCGCAGGCGGCACCGTCGCCGAAAATCAGCGACGACTCTTCGTGGTTCCAGTCCAGGCCGCGCGAAGCGATATCCGCCGAAACGATGGCAATACGCCGATACGTTCCGGCATTAAGCAGTCCCGCCGCTACCTGCAGCGCCGAAATAAAGGTGACACAACTGCTATTAACATCGAAGCCGGGCGTGCCGGGCGACAACCCCGCCACCTTAAGAATATGCGCGGCGGTGCAAGGCAGCGCCTGCACCGATATTGCCGAGGCAGAGATTAACAAATCTATTGAGTCTGATGGGATAGCGTGACGAGTCAGGGCATCCTGCAGCGCGGCGGCGGCGAGTTCGGCCTGGCTGGCATCGTCAGTGGCATGATAGCGATAAACTATACCCGAGCGTTTTTCAACATAGCCGGCAGGTTTCCCCAGACGAGCATCGAGCGTGGAGGACGCCACACGGTCAGGCGGCAACGCGACGCCGGTAGAGATGATTTTTAGAGGTAGCAAGTTAGACATTCTTAATTGTGTGGTCATTATTAGTAATTAACTTGATTAATGATAAAGCGATTGTCTGGCAGAACACAAAGACTACATGAATCAGCCCTGTTGCTTGTCCAAATATACCTTTCATCAACACAGTGTCTCTTATCATTGGCTACCATAGCCAATTAACATAAGCTTAAATCTAACATGATAAGAGAGTGAGTTTACAACAAGACAGTATAACCGCAGAACAAAGTAGCGGTGCATAACGCGAATATAAGACATTAAATCATGATTGACTTTTTTAGATATTTCAGAAGGGTCCGTTCTGACCGTGGTAGTGAGATTTTAGCTTTAACGTAGAAAAATTTTCAATATCCATATGGTAGATAATGACGCTAAACATACTTAATCATCTTTCCACACACATAATATCCGCTGATTCTGATTTGAGCATTCTGGAAGGGTAGGTGATTAGGGTAGTGAGAGAAATGAGTCAACAATTTTTTTAGTATTTAAGGTCAACCTACTAATATTGACAGGGGACCATTAGTCTATTTTTAATGATCTCTATAACGCGGACTCAATCTTGCTATGCGCATTTTTTTCAGTAAACCAGATAAGCAATTGCAGCAGCCGAACAGAAAGCATAAGGGCAGCAACTAACTCTACTGAAAGCGGCCGCTACGGCCATTCCGTAAGTATCGTACTGGCCCTACAGGAGACCACCATTCGTTCAAGGGGCGTTCACCAATATATGAGCAAAGTCATTCCGCTTCATGTCTACTCTGAGCGGGGAGCGGAAATCACATCTAAATCCAGGGTGACTGACTGCGGGTTGGTTAAGCGTGTTTCCTGGACGGCTATTTTGAATTGTCTTTTTCCTTGTGTGGTTTGAAATTTTATTGATTTGATTGATGAAATCTGGATATTTTTGTTGAACCCTACGCAAGGAGATGATCACAATGATTTTAATAAGGGCGGCAGAATCAAAAGATGTTCCCTCTCTAAAAAAGCTTTTCCTGCAGTTGGGTTATCAAACAGACACTGAGTGCTTAGAGCAACGCATCGGTATGGCACAGAGTACGCTTTGTACTTTAGTGGCTGAATCAGACAAGGAAGTTTGCGGCGTTGTTGTTATAAATTTTATCACCCCTGTTCATGAAAATAGCTTATGGGCATTAATTTCAGCTCTGGTCATCGATGAGTCGTCACGTGGGGCGGGGGTAGGGCAGCAACTTCTGATTGCCTCTGAGCGCATTGCCCTCGATAAAAAATGTTCTCAGATTGAGCTTTCAAGCAGTGAAAGAAGAACCAGAGCACATAAATTTTATGAAAATAACGGATATCAAGAAGTCAGGAAGCGCTTTGTAAAGCTCCTTACTGAGCTGCCTAAGGCTTATTAACCCTGCACGGTGACAGGGCAGTCTGTATCTGGCACAAAACTGATGACTGAAAGACAGGAACCTCCTGCTTAAAAGGTTTATGTCTGCATCAGTAATATGATATGAATCTCATAAAAACCAGAATGGTATTCATGTGATCTCATGATAGAAACCCGGCTTCTTATCCAGTTCATTGCCGTTGCAGAAGAATTACATTTCAACCGGGCTGCGCAGCGTCTTCATATGGCACAGCCTCCCCTCAGTCAGGCTATCCGCCGGCTTGAACAGGCGTTAGGTGTCTCGCTGTTCGAACGCACGAACCGCAGTGTGTCACTTACGCCTGCCGGGATAAATTTTCTCGAATCTGCGAGAGAAGTGTTACGTGTTCTTGATGAAGGTGTTGAAAAAACCCGCCGCGTGTCACAGGGAATTGAAGGTCATCTCACCCTGACATTTATCAGCATTGCCGGTTATGCCCCCCTTCTGCGTGCACTGAGAGAGTTTCGTACCGCTTACCCGGCGATCACCTTTACGATGCAGGAGGCCACAACTCAGGAGCAGACGGAAGCGCTTGAGCAGGGACGCGCGGATCTTGGATTTATGCGCACACCCGGCAGGAGCGCACTAGGGCTGCGTTTCGACACTCTCTTGCGTGAGCCGGTTATGCTCGCTCTGCCTGCCACACACCGCCTTGCGCAGTGTGAAACCCTTCACCTCTCAGCCTTCCAGAATGACCACTTCGTTTCAGCACCACGCCACCTGGGGCAGGGTTTTCACGACCAACTGATCCAGCTGTGCGGAGCGGCAGGATTCAGACCCCATATTTCACAACAGGCCCGGCAACTGCAGACACTCGTAGCACTTGTTGCCAGCGGTTTCGGCGTCGCATTGCTGCCCGCCTCACTGGCCAAAGAGACACGGGAAGACGTGATATTCAGGCCATTCAGGGTCGATGCTCCGGCCGGGCTACAGCACGTGGAACTCCTGATGGGGTGGAATGCACTGTCGGCGTCTTTAATCCGGGATAAATTAATCGAAGAGATACACAGATCCATGGCACTCAGTGCAGATTGAGACGTTACAGATATTACCAGCCTATAAATAATATATTTTACCGGTTTCCTGTGACACGCGATCATCGTGACATCCATGACCACGGAGATTCAGTATGAGCCACAGAAAACCGCTTACAGATATGCTATTGGAAGATAAGGTTGCAATCATCACCGGCGCAGGACAGGGCCTGGGACGCGCATATGCGCAGTCGTTGCTGGATAATGGTGCGCGGGTTGTCATCAGCGACGCCGGTACCAACCGGTCTGGCGAAGGTGCCGCTGAGGATGTAATAGCAGAAGCTACCCGCACCCTGCGCGCTGACAAGGGGCAACTGCTTTCACACAGTGGACGCCTTGACAGTGAGGAGGCGTGCAGGGAGCTTATAGAACTGGCTGTTACCCGGTTAGGTAAACTGGACATACTGATCCACAACGCAGGCTGGGTGGACTATCAGCTTATCGAAAACCAGGATGAGGATTTCCTTGAGCGTGCCATCACAATCAGTCTTCGTGCTCCGATCTGGCTGAGTAAATATGCATGGCCATACCTTAAACGCTCTTCCTCGCCCAGAATAGTACTTAATACGTCCGATCGTGCCATGTTTCAGCGTTATGCACAGCCCGGCCTCGTGGCTTACGCTGCGGGTAAAATGGCCCAGATAGGGGTCATGAATGCCCTGAGCCTGGAAGGCGAACAGCATGGCATTCTTGTTAACGCTGTCTCGCCGGTTGCCAGAACACGCATGTGGGGGATTACGCAGCCTCCGGCTGACCTCAAACCGGAGTGGGTAGCGCCAGGGGTACTTTATCTGTCGAGCCCGCTGTGCCAGGACACTGGCTACATTCTCCGTGCCAGCAATGGCCAGTTCACCGCCACGCGTTTTTGTGAGAATCCAGGCGTTGTTTACCCCACAGACCTGAAGCGTGTCGAGTGTGAAAGCGTGACGGATGTCGCCCGCCTTTGGCAGCAGATAAAAGAGGTCTGAAATGGCTGATGGTTACAATATGCGTCGCGTTGCAGAGGTACGCGCCAGACTGGGCGAAAGTCCTGTCTGGGATGACCAGAAAGGCGTGTTGTATTTCGTCGACATCTCTCGCGGAAGGATTCATGTTCTACTGCAGAATGGCAGGACAGAAACGATTTATAAGTCAGCGGCACGTATTGGTGCCCTGGCGCTGACCGACAAAGGTAATCTCATTTTCACAGAAGATGCAGCCGTTGCCATGCTCGAACTGCAGACCGGAGAAGTGAGCCCCATCAGTCCGGCAGTTCACGACGGTACAGGATGTCGCTTCAACGATGGTGCCTGCGATCCGCAGGGTCGTTTTATTTCAGGACTTATGCATGAGGGGCCGGATCGTACCCCTGGTGCGCTTTACCGTTTCGGCAGCTCAGGTGATGCCTGCTTAATTCAGCAAGGGATCGCTCTGCCTAACGGGATTGCATGGTCGGAAGACGGAAACACCTTCTATTTTGTCGATTCGATCACCTGCTCGATTTTTAAGGCGACTTATACGGCGCATGGCAAGCTTGCCCATGTCAGACTGTTCGCAAGGACACCCACCGGACTCGGACGACCGGATGGCATCGCTCTGGATAAGGAGGGGGGCTTGTGGGTCTGTCAGTTCAATGGAGGATGTCTGTTACGCTATGACCGGAACGGGTATCTGAGCGATCACGTGACAATGCCTGTTCCGCGTCCTACCAGCTGCTGTTTCGGTGGGGAGGAACTCGGGACGTTGTTCATTACCACAGCTCGTTTTGCTATGACTGATTCGGAGTTGATCCAGTCCCCGGACGCTGGCGACCTGTATGCCATTAATCCCGGCATATCGGGCCATTCAAGGTACCGTTTCAAAGAGTGCCGGTGAGACAAAACTCGCCCCGTCATAGCTGGCACCCTCACTTCCAAAGTACTAAGAGTCCATTTCTACAAAAATTTCGCCAGTGCAGGAATATCTGACGAATCACATATTTTCATGCTCTTTCACAAAATTTTGTAATCAGCATCTCTATAGACTTAAACATAAGAGATCAAACACGTACCTCAATTGAATGAGCTGATGACTTCCGCCTATGGCACAGCGCGGTTACTGCATCAGCTTTCCGCAGGCTCTCTCTGCCTTTTCGGCAAGCCAAATCATCAGTTCAATAGCCTAATCAGTACAGCCGCCAGGTTCTGTCGAACTATCGCAAGCCAGTTTATTCAGGCGTTCACCATGAAGATAATAACTCACAATACCGTCATTTATTCTGCCCCCTAAAGACTGATAAAAGCGGTTTGCTCCAGCATTTGATTTCTCTGCATTCCAGTCGAGGCTACGACACCCATGTTCAAGAGCGAGTTTCGCAACAAAGCGCATTATAGATCTCCCAATGCCTTTACCTCTCTCACTCCGGGAGACATAAAGCTCTTTGAGATGTAGTTGCCCACTGTATCGGGGAGAAGGGTAGAGAATACTGCAGCACGCCAGCCCAATAACATGAGCGTCGCAGCGAGCCCTGACCACCAGAGTACCGGAGAGATGGCTGAACAGTCGATTGCGGAGGTAATTCTTCAACAGTGGCTCCTGAATGATGCCCTTGCCATAATAATGTTCTTCCATCTCGGTAAAAATTTTCACCATGGATTCCCATTCATCAGGCGGACACAGCTCTACGGTTACTTCCATGTTTACTCCTTTTAGCTAACAAAACGCCACATCTCAGGGAGGGCTCAGCACCCTTGCCGCCCTTAACAATCAGGCGTGGTTGCTGGTTTAGCCCGCCGAAACGTCAGAAGCGTGGTATCGGTCATGTCTGTTATCGAGCGACCAGGTCAACGCAGTGCGTGTCAGATTTTAGCAGGTTCAACGAAGCAATTTAGATATCTCGGCTTAGAGCGAGGAACGCAAGATATTGCATGTACCCAGACTCACAGCTTCACTTCATCGATAATTAACGTTTAAATGAAGGGGATTATTGCGAAAAGAGTGCCTTCAATATGAACCTCTATGAAAAACATTACAGGCAACTGTTAGCAGACGACGCTACCGCCTGGGCAGGTAAAGGCTATGCCAGGGCTAAAAAACAGCAGGAAAAAATCTTTCACTGGCTCGACACGCATCAGTATTTACCCAAGCCCGGCACGCAGGTACTTGAGATGGGGTGTGGGAATGGAGCAATGGCAGCTCAGTCTCTTGCTGAACGGGGATATTCTGTCTGGGGGATAGACTTTTCGGAAACAGCTATCCGGTGGGCAGAAGAGCGTTTTCATCAAGCTGGTCACTCTGCACATTTTTTTGTAGGAGATGTTTGTCGTATCCATCAATTTATGGACTCATCGTTTGAGTTAATTATTGACGGCAGTTGTTTGCATTGCCTCATAGACGATGACCGGGCTCTCTTTTTTTCAGAGGTGAAGAGATTGCTCAAACCCGGAGGAAAGTTTGTGATCAGTTCTATGTGCGGAACTCCTGGTTATACTTCAGACATTAGCGCTTATGATCCGGTCAGCTACCACTTACTAAAAGAAGGTCAACCCTGGCGTACTCTGAAACCACTCGCGGCTTTAACTGATGAGGTACAGGAAGCACAATTTAATGTGCTTGCAATAAGAGTTAATAACAACCCGTGGTGGGATCATGCCACACTGGTATGTGCATAATCTGGTGCTTCTTAACAGTGATTGAGCAGTCAAATAATTACCGTTTTTCCGTTTTGAGCGAGTTGCGACGTAATACTATTTGGTGTCAAAGGATGGACCCTCAACCAGTACAAATGTTCCAGTTGCAGCACCTGCACGTATTGATCTGGCTGCCTGATATCCAGGGCTTTCATAAAAACGTTTGACCTCAGCATAAGAAGCGAACTCAAAGACAACATGCCGTTCATGTGATTCGCCCTCAAGGTTTTCATACTGCCCGGACCAGGCAATTATCTTCGGATTGAATTCCTGCATTGCCTCTCCGGCAGCTTTGGCATGTTTGTTGAAGAGATTCTAAAACCTTATTTTGACTGATTTTCTATCAAAAAATGAATGCGTGGATGTCCGCTACTGGCACAAAGCGGACAGTTGCACTGGCTACTGTTCGATAATCTGATAAACCCTATTTATTTGCAGCCTGATAATGGTGGGTAAATTAGTTTTTATCGGCATGAATATATATGAGAGTATTTTTAGTCATTTTCCGCCAAAAAAAACTATACAACTTACTCTTGATTCTTTTAAGACAAGATAATTTCTTATTGCAGTGTTATCTGTATAGGTACGATTACCACTGATAATGATTTTAGCTAATTGATTAATTCGTGATCTATGCCCTTGATTATCTCATAAAAAAAATTTAGTCTTCCACGAAAATTGATAGAGTAAAGGTATGAAATGAATAAGTTAAACCCGATTTATACCGTTGTTGACTTATCCCGTTGGGCAAGGAAAGAGCATTTTGAGGCATTTCAGACATTTGCGCAGTGCACATTTAGCCAAACTGTACAAATAGATATTACTATCTTGTTAAAAGATATTAAAACACTTGGCTGGAAAATTTACCCTACCATAATCTTCCTTCTTGCAAAAATAGTAAATAGACATGAAGAGTTTCGTATGTCTATAAAAGACAATAAACTTATCATATGGGATGATATTCATCCATGCTATACCATCTTTAATGATAAAGCCGAGACCTTTTCGTCACTATGGAGTCATTATGATGGAAATATTCATCACTTCCTGAAAAATTATTCAGAAGACGTCGCACGTTATAATAATAGTATTTCCTATCTTCCTAAAGAAGAGTCTATGGAAAATGTATTCTTCGTATCTGCAAATCCATGGGTTAGTTTCACCGGCTTTAATATCAACATAGCTAATTTTCAGAACTTTTTCGCACCCATGTTTACAACAGGAAAATACTACCAGCAAGGTGAAAGAGTGCTATTACCTTTTGCCGTCCAGATACATCATGCTGTTTGCGATGGGTTCCATGTGGCAAGACTGATCAATGAGTTACAAACGATGTGCGATGACTTGCTGCGCTATTCTGAACCTGATTCGTGAAATTATTGATAAATATCTTTTTGCAAATAGCGTACGGTAAGGTTAGGACTGCTGTATTATCGACGTCCGAAAGGGGGGGAGCCTGCCACACTACTGGAATGTTAATAACATAATGTAAATGGGCGCAATTTCAGCCTTTGGCACAAAGCGGACCCTTGCTGTGTTCACATTTAACCCGGATGCGTATAGCCTGCTTCATCGGCATCGTAAATTATCTCTTTCGCGGTATACCTGGCCCTGGTGGTCGACGGGCATCGCATTGAGTAACGTTATGGATTTTCTGATGCAGGCTGTAAAAGCGAATTTTTAGGCTTCCCACGTGCAATGAGCAATGTATGGAAGCCTCTGATCTGAGGGGGGATATCGCACCCACAAAAGGGTGGGGCATTAAATATCGTCTGGCGTGCGGCCAACCACAATATCAAGCGTTTGTCGTAGCACATTCATCCTGGCAACACTCTGCGTCTGCTCAATCTCGGCGATGAGCTGAAGGATAATGGCTTTATTAGTAATCGGGATGCCCTTCGCAATCAGGGACCTGACGGCCAGACCGAGCATTTCGGTCTCTTCTGCCAGGCGCTCACCTGCGCTGTGGAAGAAATGAATAAGGGCGGCTTGTGCTGTGTGCTGACGCATTAAAATTTTCCTTGTTATCTGGGAGCTCTGCCTGGACTCGCCGGTGCTACCACTGCCCACAGGGGCAAAAGTATTCAATGTTTGGTATTTCGGTTACCCGTTTCACTGACTCCTGGCGGTTGCTGCTCACCACAAGCGTGATTCAGAGCGGTAATGCTATCGCGGACTTCCGCCAGCGCCAGCGTCAACACCTTTTTGCGCGCGCCATCATGCTCGTCACGCGCCATCTTTCGTAATTGCTGTAACAGAGCAGACTGGGTAATAGCCGCTCCTTCGTTGAGCAACGCCATCACGGCTTCGCCAACGATAATATCGATTTGAATCTCTTGTTCACTTCTGTACATAAACTGGTCTCTGAATGTCAGTTATTCCCCGTGCAGAAAGATCCTGACGCAATCACTTCTCAGAGCTTTCAGCCAGCGAGACGTGACGCCTGCGCTGGCACAACATCGATGCGTCATCATGTAACGCGACCCGATTTTCCATCATACAAACAGGAGATTCAGTAGCTCCTGGTAGTGTCTTCCCTGCACCGGGTCGTTTGACTGACCAAGTTTTGCAAGAAGCCTGTCGCAAAGTGATTTGCGGTTCAGGCGCTCTCCCGCAGAGAGGATTTCACGGGTAAGTTGACCCAGCGTTTGCTGCTGAGAGGGCAGCGAGGCACGGGCAAAATAACCGACAACGGCGGAAGTGGCATGTTGTTTGAACTCAGTCTGACGCATACGTTATTCCTCTGATATCGGGTTTAAAATAAGTTCAGTGTTGTTCCGTTAAAAAAAATAATAAATGTTGAAAAAAATGTAAAGTCCTAAGTTGCATTTTTGTAACAAGCAAAGCGCAGGTGAATAAAGAGGCATATAAGAAATCGGGTTAATAAAAGGTTAATTGCGCGCCTTAAGTCAAATTATTGCTGATTAACAGAACCATAAGCGCAACGTTGTCTAAGTGCTTGTTAAGATTAATCTTAGAATTGTCGGTAATAAGGACTATTCGTTAGAGATGCTGAATGTTTTGACGTAAATTTATTCATAAAAATTATGTTACAAATCCTACGAATTTATTCACAACCAAGGACGTTTTGCGTATGGGGATCTTAAAACCTGGCTTATTACTGACCGCTTTTGTATTGACTGCATGTGGCGGCGGCGGTGGCGGTGGTGGCGGTGGTAGCGACAGCACGCCCCCGGCAACCACGGCGCCTGTGCAAACGGATAACGGCAATACGGGCACTACGCCGGAAACGCCTGCCACGGCACCGGTCAGCCTGACCACCGGCGGTACCATTTCTGGTTGGACCTACACCACCCCCGAGGGCCGTGAATATGTTATGCGCGGCACCGGGATCTCTGCGGGTCTGGTGCAAACCCAGCGACTAACCCGTGACGACCATTCCCCGGTCTCTTCAACGTCATGGTGCTGTGGCCGTATGAGTTACACCACGTTCGGTACCTGGACACAATTTGAAAAAGGCCAGCATGACGTCTTCTACACCGGAGATGCCACGCTAGCGGCTAACGTGCCAACTCAGGGAACGGCGACCTATGTGGGTCACGGCATGCGTGAAGATGTCCTGAGTGATGCTCGCTTTAACATCGATTTCGCTGCGAAAACCATCAACGGCACCATTACCGGAAATGATACCTTCGGTAGCGAAGTGGCGATGCAGGGCAACATTGCCAACGGTGGTTTCACCGGCAATGCGCAATCCGGCGGGCAGGCGGGGACGTTCACCGGACACTTCAATGGCCCTACGGCTGAAGAATTAGGCGGTCTGGCGCAGTTCGCAGATACGACTAAAAACGCATCCTTTGGCGCGACACGTCAATAAACCGTTTTCCGGTCAGCCTGGCTGACCGGATCTTCAGATGGTAAGCCTTTCTATGAATATTTTGCGTACTGGCGCATTGAGTCTGCTGTGCCCGCTCAGCGTTGCGTTTGCTGCGCCGCCGGAAACCGACTCGATTCCTGCTGCTCCCCACTTTGAACGACTGACCACGCCGGACAAGCGCACCGAGCCTGGTGAAAAGACGCTGCATGTCACCAATGCTCAACTGGCGGAACAACCGGAGCTGGCGATGGCGCTGCTCGATCAAGCCATTCGTGAAGAAAAATGGCCGATGGTTCGCGCCATTTTACCTGTCTATGCGGCGTCACCAAACCCGGATTCAACCCTGATTCATTTTGCAAAAGCCGGTCTGGCACGCAGTCAGGGGCATTATGCAGAGGCGATTGAACACTATCGCGCTATTCTGAGTACGCATCCTGACTTTGCCGCGGTGCGTCTGGATTTAGCACGCGCCATGTTTGAAAATCGTCAGTTTGACGCGGCGGATTATCAGTTTCGCCGTGTATTACAAAGCAATCCCCCTGAGAATATTCAGCAGGTCATTGCGCAATATCTTGAGCGCATTCAGAAAGGCAGCGCATTAACGGGTTCATTTAGCGTGAGTTATCTGAATGACAGCAATGTGAATAATGCTTCCTCTGGTAAAACCATTCGGGTTGGCGATCGTCTGTTTATTCGTAATAAGGACAGTTTCCCTCAGCGCGGAGAAGGTTTCTGGTTTAACGGCGCATTACAAAAAGATGTTCAACTCTACGATCAGCATGGCTTGCGATTTCTGGGTACGGTAAACGGTAAGAGTTACTGGAATAATCATGACTTTGATGATATTACCACCCGTGCTTATGCTGGATACCAATGGCGTAATTTCCGGCAACAATTCTCTCTGCTGCCTTTTTATGAAAAAAGATGGTATGGCACCGAGGCGTATTCTTCTGGCCCTGGCGTCCGCGCCGAATACAGTTATTTACTTACGCCCACCTGGCAAGTGAGTCAGGCGCTGGAATATCAGAAACTGGATTATGATGATGAAGATTATCGATTCTTGCGTGGGCAAAATCGTTACTCTTCCACAACCCTGTCGCATGCCTTCAGTAACCGGGTGTCAGGATTTGCCGGCTTTGATCTGCTCGATCAGCAGACCTTCACCCGCAGTGAATCTAACCACCGGGTAGGTTTGCGCAGCGGGGTGCAGGTTGATATGCCCTGGCAACTCTCGTTTGCCGCCACCACGGCTATTGCCAGACGCAATTACCAGGCCGACAGTGATATCTTCTCGACGCGACGCAAAGATAACGAACAGATCTATAACCTCTCGCTCTGGCATCGCGACCTTTATTTCTTTGGGGTGATGCCGAAACTGAACTTCACCTGGAAACGGGTCGACAGCAATATCGATTTCTATGATTATCGACAGCGCAATGTCACGCTTTCTCTGGATAAGAATTTTTAACAGACGTTGGCCAGGACATTTTACTGAGCATGCAGAAAAAGCTGTATACGAAAGAATGAAATTAACATGAAAAGCACGCTTCGGCGTGTTTTTTTATTTCATGAATTGGTAAAAGATAAACGCGGCTGCTAACGTTTTGAGCGGCGCTCTGGTGTTATTTGAAAATATGTAGTTCTTAACGGGATAATGATAAATACGAAAAAAGCATGACATTTTAAATTTACCCATGCTTTTTTGTTTCTTGTTTAATTATTTAATTTCCGTCATCGTTTAGTCATGAATAAATGAAAGGCTCACATTAAAACAGAGATAAAGGGATAGCTATGTTCAGAGTTTCCTGCTCCTCATGCGTTATTAAACCCTTGCGTTCAGGACGATATTTATTAATGGTGAGCATGTTATTCCCGACATGGGCACACGCCCAAACGTCTGCCTATGATGAACTTATTATTCAGGCACGGGATGGCGACCGTCAGCCGTTATTGCAATACCTTGCCGTTCGGGAAAAACAGACACAGCTAACGGCAGGAGAGATTGCCGACTGGCTTCAGGTTTCCTCATGGGCCAATAATGACGCTGAGACGCTGGCGGTATGGGATCGTTATCGCCAGCGTGTGGCCATCCCTGCCAGAGGGCAAGTTGCTGCCGCCCGCGCGCTGCGTAACCAAAAGCAGTGGAATGCCTCGCTGGCCGTCTGGGAAACCGTTCTGCAAGGTGAGCCTGGCAATAGCGACGCCCGCACCGGCTGGATAATGACCCTCGCAGATGCCCACCGCAATGAGCTGGCCATCACCGAAGCCCGGCGCTGGGTAGACGAGGATCCGGGGCCCGAGAGAGAGGCACTGCTGGCTTATGTTTATCATGCTCAGGGGAAAAACTGGGATTCAGTACTGGCGGCCAGCCACCTCGATACCGATTCAGACCGCAATAAAAACGTGGTGCCCACGCTGTTGGCTGCCCTGTCGGCCAGTCGCATTGCCGGCCCCGCGTTGACCCTTTCAGAACGCTTCCCACAGCCTGATGCCATTGCGCGTCAACTTGAACTGGATGCGGCGGCGCAAACCGTCCGCGCTGCGTTCACGCCCACCCGCAATGAAGATGAACGTTTTCTGGTGGCAGATAAAGCACTGGCTCGCTATGACGCGCTGATTGCCGCGTGGAAGCAACACCCCGAGGCGCAAGGGGATGTGCGGCGCGCCAGAATTGACCGACTGGGTGCGCTGGTCATCCGTAAACGCATGGATGAAGCGGTCGCCGAATTTGAGTCGCTTGAGGCGACCGGAACGCCTGTTCCTGACTATGCCAGAAGATGGGTCGCTTCGGCATATCTTGCAGAGAAGCAGCCGGACAAAGCCGAGTTCCTGCTTGAAGGCATCTATTTTCCGCGTGGCTCGACCCTGGCCTCAAAGCCGCTGACCATGGACGATCAACAGGAACTGCTGTATGCCCGTCTTGATAACAACCATTTCGACGAAGCAAAACAGCAACTGGATACATACAGTAAAGAGAGCCCTTATCTGCGCCAGGTCTATGGATCACCCACGCCGCAGCCCAATGACAACTGGCTGCTGGCCAGATCCTTACAAACCGAGTATCTGGTGGCCATCAATAATTTGCCTGCAGCAGAGACGCATGCGGAACGCCTGGCGCGTACAGGAGCGGGTAACCAGGCACTGCGTATTGCCTATGCGTCAGTGCTGCTGGCAAGGGGATTACCGCGTGCCGCAGAGCGCGAACTCAAGCTCGCCGAAGTGATAGAACCCAGCAACCTGACGCTGGAAAGGCAACAAGCGTGGACGGCCATGGAGCTCCAGGAGTGGCAGCAGGCCGATGAACTGACGAAGGATGTGGTCGCCCGCAGCCCGGATGACGCCGCCACGTTGCAGCTTGAACGACTGATGGCCGTGCACAACAAGGCTGAACTGCGGATAGCCGGGTCACAGGGCATCTCATCCGACAGTCCGGTCAGTGGCAAACATGATTTCACCCTCAACGCCGCGCTTTACAGCCCGCCTGTTAACCAAAACTGGCGACTGTTTACCGGCTACAACTTTGCCCGTGGCGAGTTTGAGGAGGGGAAGGGGATAAGCCGGGATCTGCTGGCGGGTGCGGAATGGACTTCAAGGGGGAGCTGGGCCGAAATGGAGGTCTCCGGGCGCAACGATGACAGCGGTCAGAAAATCGGCGGACGCCTCTCTGGCTGGTACGATTTCAGCGACAACTGGCGGGTCGGGGGCTCGGCGGAGCGATTATCCCGTAACACCCCGCTGCGCGCCCTGCGCAATGGGGTGAACGCCAACGGCGGCGATCTGTGGTTGCGCGGTTATCAGAACGAACGACGCGAATATCAGCTTTCACTTTCCGGCGCCCGTTTCACCGACGGCAACAACAGGCTGGAGTACGGCATCAGCGGTAAAGAACGACTCTGGACGCTGCCACGTTTTACGCTGGATTTCATCCCTGGCATCAGCGGCAGCCATAACAGCAAAGAAAATGTGTCTTATTACAACCCCAAACGTGACGTTTCGGCGGTCGCAGGACTGCGCGCCGAACAGGTGCTGTACCGCCATTACGACACGGTCTGGAAACAGCAGTTTGAAGCGGGAGCGGGCGGCTACTGGCAAAAAGGGCACAGTGGAGGGGCCATCAATCAGTTTGGTTACGGGCAACGTATTCAATGGAATAACGTAGTGGATGCCGGGGTGAAACTCACCTGGGATAAGCGTCCTTACGACGGGAAGCGGGAGCGCAATATTGCCCTCGCATTTGATCTGAATGTCAGGTTTTAAGGGCGCTTCATGATGAAACGATGGCTTCTCGCCACGCGAATAATTGCCGGGTGGATGATGATGAGCATGTGTGCATTGGCCGCGACGCCGCGCTATCTTCCCCCCGCCGAGCGGGCGCCGCTGTATGCGGACCAGCGCTGGCCCACAAACAGCTTTCTTGTGCTGGCCTGGCATGACGTGGAGGATGGCGCGGCCGATCAGCGCTATCTGTCCGTGCGCACCAGCGCCCTGAACGACCAGTTTGCCTGGTTGCAGGATAACGGCTACCACCCGATTAGCGTACAGCAGGTGCTGGATGCCCATGCCGGGAAACGCACCTTACCCGAAAAGGCGGTGCTGCTGACCTTTGATGATGGATACAGTAGCTTCTCGACGCGCGTACTGCCGCTGCTTCGGTTGTTCAAATGGCCTGCTCTGTGGGCGCCCGTTGGCAGTTGGGTGGATGCACCGGAACATTCGCTGGTGGATTTTGGCGGACTAAAGACGCCACGGGAAAAATTTGCCACCTGGAAAATGGTACGCGAGGCCAGCGAGTCGGGGTGGGTGGAAGTGGGTGCGCATACCTGGGCATCCCATTACGGCCATCAGGCCAATCCGCAAGGCAGTCAGGAACCAGCGGCCGCTAACCGTTTGTACGATAAAACCAGCGGGCAGTACGAAACGGATGCCCGGTTTGAGCAGCGCATGAATGCCGACCTGTCGCGCATTTCGGGCAAAATCAAAGAGGTCACCGGGAAAGCGCCGCGAGCCTGGGTCTGGCCCTACGGCGCGGCGAGCGGCACGACCCTGAAGCTCGCGCATCAGCAGGGCTACCAGATGGCTTTCACCCTGAATCAGGGGCTGGCGAATGCCGCAAATCTGGAGGATATCCCCCGGGTGCTGATTTCCAACAACCCTTCGCTGCGTAGCTTCGCCAGCCAGATTGCTCAGGTCAGGGAACCTGAAACCATGCGGGTTATGCATATCGATCTCGACTATGTGTACGACAAAAACCCGGCCCAACAGCGCAAAAATATCGATCTGCTCATCCAGCGTGTTTTCGATATGCAGATAACCCATGTCTTTTTACAGGCCTATGCCGATCCAAAAGGGGACGGCAACGTCAACGCGCTCTATTTCCGCAGTCGCTGGCTACCCATGCGGGCGGATCTGTTTAACTTCGTTTCCTGGCAGTTGCAGACCCGGGCCGGGGTGAAGGTTTACGCCTGGATGCCGGTTCTGGCGTTTGGGTTAGACCCCTCGGTGCCTCGCGTGGCGGCGTGGTCGTCAGATAACGGACGCATTGCGCCAGATAACCGCCATTATTTGCGTCTTTCCCCCTGGAGTGCGGTTGCCCGGCAGAGAATCAACGATATCTACGAGGACCTGGCGCGCCATGCCAACTTCAACGGCATCCTGTTTCATGATGACGCCTTTTTGACCGACTTTGAGGATGCCTCCCCGGATGCGCTCAACGCCTATCGTGCAGCGGGCTTCCCGGACAACATTGCGCAGATCCGCGCCAACCCGCAACTGCTTGCGCGCTGGACGCGCTTTAAAAGTCGCGCTCTGGTTGATTTTACCCAACAGCTCACCCAAACCGTGCGTGCCGTGCGCGGCCCGCAGATCAAAACCGCCCGCAACATTTACGCCATGCCGGTACTGGACCCGCGGAGTGAAACCTGGTTTGCGCAGAATCTGAATGACTTTCTCGGCACCTACGACTGGACAGCCCCAATGGCGATGCCGCTGATGGAAAATGTCCCGGTCAACGATGCCGATGCCTGGCTCGACAGGCTCGTCGGGCAGGTAGGCCGTTTCCCTGGCGCACTGGATAAAACGGTTTTTGAACTTCAGGCACGCGACTGGCGTAAGGGGGCAGGGCAGGACGATATTAGCGGTGAAATGCTTAACGGGTGGATGCGGCAGCTCAAGCTGAGCGGTGCCAGAAACTATGGCTACTACCCGGACGATTTCATTAACGATCAACCCCGGATGGCAGAGATCCGTTCTGCTTTTTCCTCCTACTGGTATCCGCAAAAATGACCGATCGCCTCATCGCCTTTCTGATCCTTTGCCTGATGTTCAGTTTTCCGCTCGGGGTCGCGGCGATTTTCACCGGCGACATGATCCTGAACTTCGTCTTCTTCTGGCCGCTGTTTATGTCCGCATTATGGATCAGCGGCGGGCTCTACTTCTGGTTCCATCGGGAGCGTCACTGGCCCTGGGGGCCAAACACGCCGCCGCCGGAGCTGGAGGGGAACCCGCTCATCTCCATCTTGATACCTTGCTATAACGAGGGGCTGAACGCGCGGGAGACCATCGAGGCGGCGCTGGCCCAGCGCTATGAAAATATCGAGGTGATCGCCATCAACGACGGCTCAAAGGACAACACCGGCGAGGTGCTGGACCAGCTGGCCATTGAGTATCCGCGTCTGCGGGTGATCCATCTGGCAGAGAACCAGGGCAAAGCGGTGGCGTTGCAGACCGGTGCGGCCTCGGCACGAAGTGACTTCCTGGTCTGTATCGATGG
>DFPL01000201.1 GCA_002377245.1 Enterobacteriaceae bacterium UBA3516 | reverse complement strand
CCGGTTACCGCGCAAGAAGTCCGTCTGGAGATCCTGGCTACCGCAGGCGGGCTGCCCGCTATCTATTCGCTAAACATTCGTTAAAGCCAGCCCTGGGCCTGCCGCTGCTGCAGGCTCTGGGCGAAGGTCTGCATTCCCGCCTGCTGCCCGGTTTGTAGCAGGCCGGGTAGCTGGTGTGTTTTCCCCTCGCGGATGAGGTTCGCCACCGCCGGCGTGTTAATCAGTAACTCAAATAGCGCCACACGTCCGCCCTGTTTGTCCGCCTCAAGCCGTTGTGCCAGGACGGCCTGCAGGCTTCCGGCAAGCTGACTGCGAACCGGCTCTTTCTCTTCGGCAGGAAACGTATCCACCAACCGTTCGATAGCCTGATATGCGCCTCGGGTGTGTAGCGTTGCCAGCACCAGATGACCGGTTTCCGCCGCCGTCAGCGCGAGGCGAATTGTCTCACTGTCACGCAGTTCGCCGAGCAAAATAACGTCGGGATCTTCACGCAGCGCCGCCCGCAGGCCAGCGGCAAACGAGTCGCAATGGGGGCCAATCTCCCGCTGCTGAATCAAACAGCGCTCGCTGGTGTGGATGAACTCCACCGGATCTTCAAGGGTCAGAATATGCCCGTCGAGATGATGATTAAGGTAACTGACCATCGCCGAGAGCGTGGTCGATTTGCCGCTGCCGGTTGCCCCCGTCACCAGAATAAGCCCGTTATCCCTCGCCAGCAGTGCGGGCAACATGGCAGGCGCATCGAGATCCGCAAGCTGAGGGCAGCGGGTCGGCAGCAGGCGCAGCGCCAGAGAGAGCCCGGATTCATGACGGAATACGCTGGCCCGCAGCCGCTGTTGACTTAGCGTAGTCAGGGCAAAATCCGCCTGCCCGTTACAGAGCAACTGGTGCCGCTGGGTTTCGGTTAAATGCGCTGCCAGTAATGCATTGATGTCCGGTGTATCAAAGGGTGCGACCTCCAGCCTTCCCTGCCTGCGCCAACGTGGCGGGCGGCGATCGCACAGGTGTAGATCCGAGACGTTATGCTTTACACTAAGCTCCACTATTTTTTCCATATCCATAAAGCCATCCTGGGAATATGAACGATATAGCGCATAACCTGGCACAGGTCCGGGACAAAATCTCAGCCGCGGCAACAGCTTGCGGCCGTGCTCCAGAAGAAATTACATTGCTTGCGGTCAGTAAAACCAAACCTGCGAGCGCCGTCGCAGAAGCGTTCGAGGCAGGCCATCGGGCGTTTGGCGAAAACTACGTACAGGAAGGCGTTGATAAAATCCTTCATTTCCGCGAACAGGGCGTGAAAGGTCTGCAATGGCACTTTATTGGCCCATTGCAATCCAACAAAAGCCGCCTGGTGGCGGAGCATTTTGACTGGTGCCATACCGTGGACCGGCTCAAGATCGCCAGTCGCTTAAGCGAACAGCGTCCGGCCTCGCTGCCACCGCTAAACGTGCTGATTCAGGTCAACATCAGCGACGAGCAGAGCAAGTCCGGTATTGCCCTTGCCTTAGTCGACGCACTGGCAGCGCAGGTGGTGGAATTGCCGGGCATACAGTTACGCGGGCTGATGGCGATTCCGGCCCCGGAAGCCGATTACGAACGCCAGTTTGCCGTCGCTCGCCAAATGGCTGTCGCATTTGACGCGCTTAAGGTACGTTACCCGAGCGTGGATACCCTCTCGCTGGGTATGTCTGACGATATGGAAGCCGCGATTGCGGCGGGTAGCACCCTGGTGCGCATCGGAACTGCCATTTTTGGCGCGCGCGATTACACAAAAAACTAAGGAACACTGAGGAACGCCATGAATACGTTGTCCACACTCCTTTCACTGCTCATCCAGGCTTACACCATGGTACTGCTGCTGCGTATCTGGATGCAGTGGGCGCGCTGTGATTTCTACAATCCGTTTTCACAGTTTATTGTGAAGATAACCCAGCCGATCGTTGGCCCGCTGCGTCGCGTTCTTCCTTCAATGGGGCCGATAGATAGCGCCTCATTACTGATTGCGCTGGTGCTTTGTGGCATCAAGGTGTTTTTAAACCCGTATGTCACCATGGACGGCGTCTTTATCGCGCTGGCCGCGGTGCTGATTATCCTCAAAACCGTTGGCTCGCTGATTTTCTGGGTGCTGCTGGCGATGGCGATTATGAGCTGGGTAAGCCAGGGGCGTAGCCCGGTAGAGTACGTGCTGCTGCAACTGACCGAACCGCTGCTGCGCCCGATTCGTCGACTGCTGCCTTCGATGGGTGGCATTGATTTCTCGCCGATGATTCTGGTGCTGCTGATGTATGTCATCAACATGGGTGTGATGGAGTTTCTGGCCAACACCGTCGTGCCGCTGGCCTACATCTGGAACTGGGCGTGAGTGCAGTCACCTCCTGTGACGACGGGCTGGTGCTGCGGCTGTATATACAGCCAAAGGCCAGCCGCGACACGATTGTCGGGCTGCATGGCGACGAATTAAAAGTCGCCATCACCGCTCCTCCGGTGGATGGGCAGGCCAATGCCCACCTGGTAAAGTTCCTTGCGAAACAGTTTCGGGTGGCTAAAAACCAGGTGCTGATTGAAAAAGGCGAACTGGGCCGCCATAAACAGGTCAAAATTACCCATCCGCAACAGATTCCTTCGGCCATTACGGCCCTGATTAATTAGGATCCATTATGCAAAAAGTTGTTCTCGCCACCGGTAATGCCGGTAAAGTGCGCGAGCTTGCCTCGCTGCTGAGTGATTTCGGTCTGGATATCGTGGCGCAAACCGAGCTGGGCGTGGAGTCTGCCGAAGAGACCGGGCTGACGTTTATCGAAAACGCTATCTTAAAAGCGCGCCACGCCGCCCAGGTGACCGGTTTGCCGGCGATTGCCGATGACTCCGGCCTCGCCGTTGACGCGCTGGGTGGCGCGCCGGGCATTTACTCCGCGCGCTACTCTGGGGTAGATGCCACTGACGAGGCCAACGTGCAAAAATTGCTGACCACCTTGCAGGACGTGCCGGACGATAAACGTCAGGCCCGCTTCCATTGCGTGCTGGTCTACATGCGCCATGCTGACGACCCGACACCGCTGGTTTGCCACGGCAGCTGGCCTGGCGTGATTACCCATGAACCTGCTGGTCAGGGCGGGTTTGGCTACGATCCGATTTTCTTTGTCCCGACGGAGGGTAAAACCGCCGCCGAACTGACCCGCGAAGAGAAGAGCGCCATTTCCCACCGTGGACAGGCGTTAAAACTGTTACTGGAAGCATTACGTAATGGCTAATTTGCCACCTTTGAGTCTTTATATTCACATTCCATGGTGCGTGCAGAAATG
>DFPL01000200.1 GCA_002377245.1 Enterobacteriaceae bacterium UBA3516 | reverse complement strand
TGCCCGTGCTAAAATACCAGGGCTTTGGCCGCGGGGTGAATATCACCCTCGGTTTACCCTTTATTCGTACCTCTGTGGACCACGGCACCGCGCTTGAACTGGCGGGTCAGGGGAAAGCAGATGTCGGCAGTTTTATTACGGCGCTTAATCTCGCCATTACCATGATTGTTAATACTCAATGAATAATAGAGTCCACCAGGGCCACTTAGCCCGTAAACGCTTCGGGCAAAACTTCCTCAACGATCAGTTTGTGATCGATAGCATCGTCTCGGCGATCAATCCACGTAAAGGTCAGGCGGTGGTCGAAATCGGCCCGGGTCTGGCAGCACTGACAGAACCGGTTGGTGAGCGTCTGGATGAACTGACCGTTATCGAGCTGGATCGCGATCTGGCTGCACGCCTGCAAACGCACCCGTTCCTCGGGCCAAAGCTGACTATCTATCAGCAGGATGCGATGACCATGAACTTCGGCGAACTGGCGGAGAAAATGGGTCAACCGCTGCGCGTGTTCGGCAACTTGCCCTACAATATTTCCACGCCGCTGATGTTCCATCTGTTTAGCTATACTGATGCCATTGCAGACATGCATTTTATGTTGCAGAAAGAGGTGGTGAATCGGCTGGTTGCAGGGCCGAACAGTAAAGCGTATGGTCGACTAAGCGTAATGGCGCAGTATTACTGCCAGGTTATTCCGGTGCTCGAAGTGCCGCCAACGGCCTTCACGCCAGCGCCGAAAGTCGATTCTGCGGTAGTCCGCCTGGTGCCGCATACCACTATGCCGTACCCGGTGAAAGATATCCGTGTGCTGAGCAGAATCACCACGGAAGCCTTTAATCAGCGCCGTAAAACCATCCGCAATAGCCTCGGTAACCTGTTTACGGTTGAGGTGCTGACTGAGCTGGGAATCGATCCGGCCAAACGTGCGGAAAATATCTCTGTTGCGCAATATTGCCAACTGGCGAATTATGTTTCTGATAACGCGCCACCGAAGGAGAGTTAACTCATGATCAATTCGCCCCGAATCAGTGTCCAGGTGCAAAGTGTCTACATTGAGTCTCAGTCTTCACCCGATGATGAACGTTATGTATTCGCCTACACCGTCACCCTTCGGAATTTGGGGCGAACCCCTGTCCAGTTGCTGAAGCGTTATTGGCTTATCACCAACGGGAATGGCCGTGAAACTGAGGTTCAGGGCGAAGGTGTCGTTGGCGTCCAGCCACATATCGAGCCAGGCGGAGAATATCAGTACACCAGTGGCGCCGTCATCGAAACACCGATGGGCACCATGCAGGGCCATTACGAGATGATCGATGCGCAAGGGAAGGCGTTCCGCGTCGCAATCCCTGTCTTCCGGCTTGCCGTCCAAACACTGATCCATTAATCCATGTCTACTTATCTTATTGGCGACGTTCACGGTTGCTACGATGAACTGATCGCATTATTAAATCAGGTGCAGTTTGTACCAGGCCAGGACACGTTGTGGCTGACGGGTGATCTCGTCGCGCGTGGGCCGGGCTCACTGGACGTCTTGCGCTACGTGAAATCCTTAGGCGACAGCGTGCGTTTGGTGCTCGGCAATCACGACCTGCATCTGCTGGCGGTGTATGCGGGGATCAGTCGCAATAAGCCAAAGGATCGACTCACGCCTTTACTGGAAGCACCGGATGCCGATGAGCTGATTAACTGGTTGCGTCGCCAGCCGTTGTTACAGGTCGATGAAGAGAAAAAACTGGTCGTGGCGCACGCCGGGGTAACACCGCAGTGGGCGCTGGACACGGCCCAGCAGTGTGCACGGGACGTAGAAGCGATCCTTGCCAGCGACTCTTATCCGTTCTTCCTTGATGGCATGTACGGCGATTATCCTAACAGCTGGTCCAATGAACTGAGCGGCATGGCGCGCCTGCGTTTTATCAGTAACGCCTTCACACGCATGCGCTACTGTTTCCCGAACGGCGAACTGGATATGTACTGCAAAGACATTCCTGAGCATGCTCCCGCCCCGTTAAAGCCCTGGTTCACCATACCGGGCCCGGTTTCTCAAGAATATAGCATCGTATTTGGTCACTGGGCATCGCTGGAAGGTAAAGGAACACCGGAAGGGATTTATGCGCTGGATACCGGCTGTTGCTGGGGGGGGGACCTGACCTGCCTGCGCTGGGAAGATAAAACCTGGTTCGTGCAGCCCTCGAACCGCCAGATGGATTTAGGCGAAGACGAAGCGGTTGCTTCATAGGGGTTGCTTTAGCATTGCTGCTGAAATCTTTGCCACAGCGATAAGAACCCATCGAAAGCAGCGCGGAACAAATCAACCGCGCTGAACTTTTCTATCAGACGCCTTCCACCATCGGTAGCGTACGGTCTCGCGACCAACGGGAGTACATAGCTAACAGCATGTTGACGGAGTCAACGTCATAATGGAACACAAAGCTCTGAACATCGCTGACCTCAATATCAGCCAGCCCGATGATACTCAGAAATTCCTCATAATCTTCTTCATGGTTTTGCGGATCGAATACGGCACGAAGAAGAGACATATAGGCGTATGCGCCACCACAATCTTCCGGCGGACAAGCCATCAACCCTTCCGAACATTCGATCTCTGGCTGAATAGCTTCTGAGAGAGGACCTTTACCTTCGAGAACAATTTCATGTTCCCAACTGTCACCAAAATCGTAAATATAGGTTAATTTATTACCGTTACGCTTGAGCAATGTATTCAGGCGAACCGTGGATTCATCGTTATCGCTGATCGTTTCGGGATGTTCATTGAAAATTTGTTTTTTGAAAACAAACTGATGTAGATGGCTATCTTGCCAACCCATAACAATTTGCACCACGTCATGCAAACGGTCGAGCGTTATGTGGGAAGGAACGGTAAATCGACGCCAAATAACGGGCTCGATATCTTTAAGGGTAATTTTGAGTTGATAAAATGTATTCATTCCATTCTCCAGAGGTCTGCGTACATTTTCCCGGTGCAATGACGACACCGGGGTTTGACAAATTAGCGACGTTCCAGAATCTCAAAGCAGTAGCTGTGAGAGTTCTGCTCATCAGCATCGTTAAACTCACTGAACACGGACTCCCAATCGTCGGGATCGTAATCAGGGAAATGGGTGTCGCCTTCCACTTCCGCATCAATGTGCGTCAGATAAAGTTTCTGCGCTTTTGGCAGGAACTGCTCGTAAACACGCCCCCCGCCAATCACCATAATTTCTTCCACGTCGCCACAGGCGGCAATCGCCTCATCAACAGAGGAGACCCATTGTACGCGCTCATCAGTGCCGGGCTTGCTGCTAATGACGATATTCTTGCGGCCTGGCAGCGGGCGTCCGATAGACTCCCATGTCAGGCGGCCCATCACGACAGGTTTGTTTAAGGTATTGCGCTTAAACCAGGCGAGATCGGCGGGTAAGTTCCATGGCATGGCATTTTCCATACCGATGACGCGATCTACCGCTAACGCCGCAATCAGACTGATCATTGATAATTTCCTGGATGCAAAAAAATTGTCGCCACTATACGGAAAGCACAATCTTTCGTCGACTGGCGGCGCGGTAAAGAATGCGAAAATTTTCGCATTCTGCAAGCCAACCCACGCCGCAAAATCGGACACCTGGCTTTCCACACCCACTTAATCAAAATCTTAGCTGTCTATCCGCGATTACAGCACTCAACCCGCTATGCCTCAGGTTTAACCTCAGGTTCATCACGAGGATCGCCACTATGACGCCCCTCGTCCGTTCCCTGCCAGCCATGGCGTTGAATCACTGACAAATGCGCCCGATCCTCGGTAATAATTTCGGTCAGCATGGCACTGGTGCGTTTGAAGACCGCGGCTCTGGACTGCGGGTCGTTTTCTACTTCCGCCATCTCTTCCACCATCTGGGTGTTGAACTGGCGGAACAGGTCAGCACGTTCACGGGCTTCATAACGCCCCAGCCCCAGCCCTTCCAGCGCCATGCGCCCCACTTTTAACGCGGCCTCGAATGTTTCACGCTCTGGGGTCTCAACGCCGGCCTGACGAAGCCGAATGTAGTGATCGACGTCGCGGGCACGGGCAATGATTCGTAGTTCAGGGAAATGCGTCTGCACCAGCTCAGTGAGCTGCAAACTGGCCTCGGGATCGTCAATGGCATTAATGAGTACTTCCGCCTTCCCCGCCCCCGCAGACTCCAGCAGATCGGCGCGGGTCGCATCACCGTAAAATACCTTCATACCAAATTTGCGCAGCGTTTCAATGTGGTCCGGGTCATGGTCGAGAACCACCATCTTCACGCCGCTGGAGAGCAACAAACGTCCGGCAATCTGGCCGAAGCGGCCGAACCCGGCAATAATGACCCGGGGTTCATCTTCATCAATTTCATCAGCTTCACGGGTCTGAGTGCTATCGGCCTTGTCCAGACGAGTAAGCAGCACCAGCAGGATCGGCGTGGCCGCCATCGAGAGCGCCACCGTCAACGTCAGTGCTTTGACCCATTCCGGATCCAGCACGCCTGCCATCTGGGCGGCACCGAAGACCACAAAGGCAAATTCACTGCCCTGCCCCAGCAACGCCGCAAACCATCGACGCTGCTTAGCGGGCACGCCCAATGGTCGACCAATCAGCCACAAAACGACGGCTTTGATGACCAGGAATCCCACCAGCAGGATGAGGATCCGCAGCGGGTGCGTGACCAGCGTCCCGAAATCAATCGACATGCCAACGCCGATGAAAAACAGCCCCAGCAGCAGCCCTTTGAACGGTTCGATATCGCTTTCCAGCGCATGACGATATTCAGAGCTTGCCAGCAGTACGCCGGCCAGAAATGCCCCCATCGCCATTGACAGCCCGGCCTCTTCCAGCAACAGACCGAAGCCAAACACCAGAAACAGGGCCACCGCACTGAAGACTTCGCGCAAGCCTGAGCGCGCAACAAAGCGCAGCGCCGGACGCGCGACATAGCGGCCAATCAGTACCACCAGCGCCAGCGCACCAATCACTTTCAGCGCCGACAATGCGAATGCCCCGAGGGTGGTGGATGCGCCGCTGCTGGCCAGCAGCGGGATCATTGCCACCAGCGGAATCGCCGCAATATCCTGGAACAGCAGCACCGAGAAGGCGCTGCGCCCCATTTGCGAAACCGTGAGATTACGCTCGTTCATTGCCTGCATCGCAATGGCGGTGGAGGAGAGACCCAGCGTCAGGCCAATCAACAGCGCCACCGGCCAGGCAAGCCCCAACGCAATGCAAAAGCCGCCGAGTAACAATCCACAGGCGGCCATTTGTAACGCACCTCCGCCAAACACCGAAACGCGCAGCTTCCATAAACGCCGCGGGTCCAGCTCAAGACCGATGACAAACAGCATCAGCACCACGCCGATTTCCGCAAAGTGCAGAATTGACTCGGCATCCGTCACCAGGCGCAATCCCCACGGGCCGATAATACAGCCCGCGATCAGATACCCGAGCACCGACCCCAGCCCAAGCCTGACGGCGATAGGGACGATCAGTGCGGCGGCACCTAAGTAAATCAGCGCCTGAATTAAGCTATGGCTATCCATGTGACGCCTCCTGCCAGTCGAGAAGACGTTGTCTGTAGTGTCGCGCCTGCGCCTGCAGGGTTTCATCATCACAGATAAAGGTGCAGTGCATCGCAAACGGCGGCAGCCATTTCATGCCGCAGTAGAGGGCGGTCGCTTGTAAGGGCTGAGCCAGAACGTCAAAACCGGGGTGGGAGCCAATATCAAAATGCCGATCGCCGCCGCCAGTGGTGACCGCCCACAGTAAACTTTTCCCTTTCAGCGCGTGCGCGCCATGACCATAAGCCCAGCCATGGGCAAGAACCTTATCGATCCAGAGTTTCATCAACGGAGGGGTGCTGTACCACTGCATAGGATGTTGCCAGACCACCAGGTCGGCGCGTTCGAGCGCGGCCTGTTCAGCCGCAGTGTCGATAGTAAAGTCGGGGTAGAGCTCATACAAAGAGCGAACTTCAATCCCTTCCAGCGTCCCTATGTGTTCAAGCATCCGCTTATTGGCATGCGAATGCTGCGGATAGGGATGCGCATAAATGATAAGAATCATTGATTAACCTGTTTTCACTCATCCCTGAATAATTCGAGTTGCAGAAAGGCGGCAATGCAGCGAGCCTGCGACTTGAAGTATGCCGGGTATGCACACTTTTTTGTTTGAGTGTAGACAGTTAATCGCCCCGCAAACAGTCATAATCTGTAGGGAATTAAATATAATCACCAAATAAAAAAGTCCCGCTCATTGGCAGGACCTCTCTCTGTACGGCTGGGATCAGTTATCCAGCTCGCTCATGTTTTTCACCTGATCGCGGTTAATCTGCTCGGTTTTACCGGTTTCGGCATTTTCATAGGAAACCAGCCCGGTATCGCTATCCACTTCGGGTTTACCGTCCGTCACAATGGTTTTGCCGTCGGTGGTTTTTACGGCCTGATTGGATGAACAACCGGCAACGGTAAAGAGCGTGGCTGCAGCAAAGATAGACGTTATCAGTAGTTTCGATCGCATGGTGTTCTCCCCTGCTTTCAGATGGATTTAATTACTTACCTCGTTATTTTAGTTTAACTCACTGAAAATTTATGGAAATACGGAAGGTTCTGAGACCGGGCATCGCGGCAAGTCGATGCCCGGCAGAGAGAAGTTACGGCTTAAGCTCAAGAATGGAGCTCATCATTATGTGATTCATGTTGCTCATAACTTCATAGTAGCGGGTTGTTTCTTCGCCACCCGTTGTAGGTTTACGCCATTTCTCACGGTTCTGTTTTTCAAACTCATCCAGCAAATCTTTTTGCTCACCTGCCGACTCTGCATGAATAAAGGCGGTATAAATTTTGGTGGCGTCATTCAGGTTTTGCTGCAGTTCCGGAGAATTAAATTTGGCGGTTATTTCAGGCGGCTGATAGCGCGACTCAGTGATACGCATATTTTGGCTGTAGTCGGCTGACGGGGAAAACTCATTATTATAATAATGCTTAAAGTCCTGAAGGCGGAAAATTTTGGTTTTGTAATTGTCCTTCGATGTCGATGACATCGATTGCGGGAGAGCCTCTGTCGGGTTCAATTCCCAGCTATTCGCGAATTTATCAATAAACAGCTCGCTACCCAGATCGTTGAACGGACCGGTAACGGTCTGTCCATCAATCGTCAGCGTATGCACGTCGCTGTTTTCACCGGCTGGCTGTACCCCTTCCGCCAGGTACTTCTGTACCACGTAAATATAACGGGTACGGGTAGGGTTAATGAGACCGCTTTCGCCCGAGCGAGGCCAGGCATCAAACACACTGAATTTGACCGTTTCACCGTTTGCCAGCGTCAGCGTATGTTGACCGGCATCGAGTTTAATATTTTGCGATTCCTGTGCCGGAATCGTTATTTTTTGATCGTCGATCGAAATGGCTAAGGGTTGCCCGGTTGGGTTATCAATAAGGAACTCTTTACTGTCGCCAAAGCAGGCGGTCAACGCCATGCAGGCACCCAAAAGCATAATTCTTTTTAACACGTGTTTCTCCTTGAACGTGAAAGACGGACTCATTAAACGACACGGTTTAAGGGTAAAGGATGGTCACGCGGGAGTGAAAAAGAAATTGGCTATTAAATTTAGGGGGGCGGGCGATAAAAAAAGCCAGCTTACGCTGGCTTTTGGCTTATTCACAATGCCTTATTTGGCGATCTGCGCATGCATTTCCTGTACTGAAATCACCTTCTCGGTGGCGTCGGCATTCAGCGCCATGGCCGTGGCGAAACCGCCGTTCAGCGTGGTGTCGTAGTGCACTTTGTACTGCAGCGCGCTGCGGCGAATCAGCTTGGAGTCTTCAATCGCCTG
>DFPL01000260.1 GCA_002377245.1 Enterobacteriaceae bacterium UBA3516 | reverse complement strand
TGCCGATGACCAGCGCATCGCCCTGCCAGTGAAAATTCTCGCCTTTGATTTCGCAGCGGTCCGGTTTGACCGTATCCATGCGCATCAGGCCGTGCAGAATGTAGGAGACGCCACCGAGCGCGGCTTTGAGTTTTTCCGGCGTTTCGGTGGTGATACGCGTGCCAAAACCGCCCGTTGCCATATTAATAAAGCAGGTATTACCATTGACCTCGGCGATATCCACCGGCACCGCTTTGCCAACAATAGCCAGTTGAAGGGCTTTATCCAGCGATTCCGGTATCGCCGTGCTGGTGGCAAAATCATTAGCGGTACCCAGAGGTAAAATGCCCAGCGCCGGGACACGCCCACTGCGGTTGCGTACCAGCGCCGTCGCCACTTCATTGATGGTGCCATCGCCGCCACCGGCGATAACGGTCTCAACGCCGAGCTGTATCGCCTCATCGACATAGCGCTCCGCATCCCCCTTTTCCCAGGTTACCCGAACCTGGATGTCCATACCTTCGTTACGAAGCAGCGTGATGGCCTCACGCAGCAGATCATCACCTGCGCTTTTCCCGTTAAGGATCAATAAACTGGTTGGAAAATTGCTCATCCTTTCTGCCTTATCAGAATACTTATGGGGAAAGTGTATCTCACGACGGAGAAGTGCGCCTGCGGATGAAAAGGAGAGGGACGAAAAAAATCAGCCTGCGTAAGGGAGATTACGCAGGCTAAGGAGGTGGTTCCTGGTACAGCTAGCATTTATGGGTTATGTTTTTCAGCGAAAAGGATAATACCCATATTGAACGCAGCGGTATGTGATCCGATTCTAAGATTCTTCTGCTGGTAAAAAATAACAGCAGTGAATTACTTAGCGTGCGGATTACGTGTGGTCTGACCGGTAAAATTGCGCATTAATAACGCATATTTCAGCTCCAGATCATCCGGAACCGGCAGCCAGACGGTATGACCGTCGCCCGGCGCCACGCCGACCGCTTCGCCTTTGCCGTTTTCCATGTGCTCCAGCGTAAAGTTGATATTACCCTGCGGCGTCATCAGCTCCAGACTGTCTCCCTGGGTGAACTTGTTTTTGACCGCAACGGCTGCCAGTGGGCCTTTACGCTCACCGGTGAATTCACCGACAAACTGCTGGCGCTCGGAAATGGAATAGCCGTATTCATAATTCTGGTAATCATCATGGGTGTGACGGCGCAGGAAACCTTCGGTGTAACCGCGATGGGCCAGGCCTTCCAGCGTGTCGAGCAGTGCCGGGTCAAAGGGTTTGCCCGCTGCGGCATCGTCAATGGCTTTACGATAGACCTGGGCGGTACGGGCGCAGTAATAGAACGATTTCGTACGGCCTTCAATTTTAAGCGAGTGGACGCCCATTTCGGTCAGACGCTCAACGTGGGCGATGGCGCGCAGATCTTTGGAGTTCATGATGTAGGTGCCATGCTCATCTTCAAACGCGGTCATGTATTCGCCCGGACGCTGGGCTTCTTCCAGCATAAAAACTTTGCTGGTTGGCTCACCGATGCCCAGCGTCGGCTCGACGTTCTGCACCGGAATCGGTTCATGGACGTGCACGATGTTACCCACGTCGTCCTCTTTACCTTCCTGCACTTTGTATTCCCAACGGCAGGCGTTGGTGCAGGTGCCCTGGTTCGGGTCACGCTTGTTGATGTAGCCCGACAGCAGGCAGCGGCCGGAGTAGGCCATGCACAGTGCGCCGTGGACAAAAATCTCCAGTTCCATCTCCGGCACCTGGGTGCGGATTTCGGCGATCTCATCCAGCGACAGTTCACGGGAGAGAATCACACGAGTCAGTCCCATCTGTTTCCAGAATTTCACCGTTGCCCAGTTCACCGCGTTGGCCTGCACCGAAAGATGAATGTCCATCTCCGGGAAGTTTTCACGCACCAGCATAATAAGACCGGGATCCGACATGATTAAGGCATCCGGCCCCATATCCACCACAGGTTTCAAATCGCGAATAAACGTTTTTAGCTTGGCGTTATGCGGCGCGATATTCACCACCACGTAGAATTTTTTACCGAGCGCGTGGGCTTCATTGATGCCCAACTGCAAATTCTCGTGATTGAATTCATTATTACGTACGCGCAGTGAATAACGAGGCTGGCCCGCATAAACAGCGTCCGCGCCATAAGCGAAAGCGTAACGCATATTTTTTAGCGTTCCCGCCGGGGAGAGGAGTTCCGGTTTAAACATGATGTTCTCTTTCTGATGACAGGTCAGATCCACCTCACCAGGTGAGGCAGTAGGGGGAGATCCCATAAATTTAGGGCGGGAATTGTAGCGCTGCGCACGGAGTGAGTAAACCACCGATTAGCACAAGTGAAAACGTACCTGATTTGATGTGTGATTATCCGCCAAAACGTTATCCAGGAAAGGCGTTTAACTGAGGTTGGGGACACGAAGAAAAAGCGTTCTGTCCTGCGTTAAAGAGACGCTAAAACCGTGGTGCAGATAAAACTGCTTCGCTTTTTCCGAGAGGGCATGGACCATAATCGCCCTGACGCCGATGTTTTCGGCTACCCGACAGATGCGCAGAATTGCATCATAAAGTAAGTCGGCACCCAGACCGCGACCATGACAACATCCATCAACTGCCAGTCGAGCAATAATTATTACCGGCAACGGATCCGGCATGTTGCGTCGTATTCCACCCGGACTTACCGCATGACTGACACTGCCAGTCGCAAGGGAATAGAAGCCTACAACCTGTGATGAATTCTCTTCGCAGACCACGAACGTTCTGGCGGCACCCGATGCCTGGCTTTTTAACCCGCGACTGCGTATCCATTCGTCAAGGACGGGTTCGCCACAATGGAATTCAGAAAGTGCGTGTGTGGAAGTGAGTGGCGTCGGGGCGGTTATTTTTCCCACTGCGGTTTTCTCGCCAGCAGTTTCTCAAGTGCAGGGTTCGGTGTGACCGGAGCATCCAGCATATCGATAAATTCAGCGTATTGTTCATCGTTGAGATTGAACATGCGCTGGTCAAGAATCACGTTTTCCGCGGCCTGACAGGCCATTTCCAGAATGAAGTCAGTACGCGTTTTATGCAGGATTTCCGCAGCGGTATCTATTAACACCCGTTGTGCCTCTTTTGCCCGAATATTGAGTTGAACATCAGATTTCATCGCTACTCCTCGTGTATAGCAATTGATATACGAAGAGTATAGGCCTTGCGTATAGCAAATGCTATACGCGATCCGTTAACAGTAAGACACGCTTTGTGGGGCACTAAGTCGGCTACCTGCCCTCAGGGCAGATACCCGGCAACGGTTTTGTGAATTTCAGGTACCCGGGGCAACAGTGCGGTCAGGGTTTCACGCTGTCGGGCGGTCGGGGAGATGCCTGATAGGTTGAATTTGGCTATCCACGTCTGGCGCTGGGCCTCACGCTCATCCACTGTCAGGATTGTGTGGTAGCGCAGCAGCAGAATCAGCCAGTCCCATTTGTTTAGCAGTGTCAGTAAACGCAGATAAACAAGGCGGTGGGAAGGCGTTGGCGGGTTTTCCAGCAACGGCTGAATGTCATCCAGTGTTAACGCAATGGATGCGCGCGTCAGCACATTCCATGCGGCGAATACCAGTGTCGGATTGGGTGAGGCCAGGGTTTCCAGCACGCGCGGTTTAGCTTCATCCCCGTAAAGTCCCACCAGTATCTTTAGTGCGATCTTGCGCAGTCCCGGTTCACACTCTGCATAAGCCCATTCAGCCTGGTTCAGCAAATCAGGATAATGGCTCTCTTTCAGGCCACTCAACGCCGCGCGTCGTTGGGTGAGACTGGCATTATTGTCGTGCAGTACCTCCAGCCAGAGTGCGGTTGCCTCTGTTTTGCCTTCGAGCATCCTGCGGGTGCGCTGCTGAATTAGCGCGTTTTTGTCCAGCAACAGGCGGCGACACAGCGTCTCGGGAGGTAACTGGCGGTGTTCATCGAGGTAAAACAGCGTTGCCCGGCGGATACGCACCCAGGGATCGCACAACAGACGCGCCTGCAGCGAGGCTGAAAGTGCCCGATGATGTTGCAGCCAGTCTTCCACCGCGATAGCGCGTAGCGTGCTGTCCCGATTGTTCAGCACCGTCAGCAATGCGTCTTCGTCGTAAAGTTTGCCCTGTTCGATAAGGGTATGCAGGGCCGCGTCTCGAATCTCACGCACCGGGGAGTTAAGCGCTTGCTGCACGGCTGGCAAGTCACTGGTGACCAGGAACCGGGAGATAGCATGAACGAGATCGCGGTGATCATAGCGTCTGCGCTCAGCAAGCTGACGTATCGTGGGTAAATGGGCGATAAATGCTGGCACGTTGGCCCTGGTCAGCAGCGCCATTACCGCATCGACAGCGATAAGATGAATAGGTGCTACCCAGTCATTGACGCGGCTGAGCAGCTCACCGAGAGCCGTGATATCTTCCTTCAACGCCAGCGCCTTGACCGCTTTTTCACGCACATAACCGTTGTGGTGGTGGGTGAGTTCGCGCAGGGTGTCGATGATGAATTTGCCGTCGCCCCCCGGGCTGGCATAGCCATACCAGGGCTTGTCCAGCAAAGCCAGAATCTGCTGATGAAGTTGTGCTTCGCTATCGTACATGGGCTTTCCTTTCCCGGTGAACCATTGCTTCAGGCGTTGTTTGATATCCATAGTGGCTTATAGGCTTCCTGTCATCGTAGACCGGGGACAAACCGCCCCGGCTTACATGAACCTGGTATCTGAAATCCGGCTCATCCCAGACGGCAGGCGTCCGCTTCCCAACGATAACCCACACCATAGACGGCACGAATAAACGACTGCTCTTCATCCAGCGTTTCGAGTTTGCGACGTAAGTTTTTGATATGGCTGTCAATGGTACGGTCGGTGACCACACGGTAGTCATCATACAAATTGTTCAGCAACTGCTCGCGGGAGAAGACTTTGCCCGGCTCATTGGAGAGGGTTTTCAGCAGACGGAACTCAGCAGGTGTTAAATCGAGCGGCTGATTGCGCCAGGTCGCCTGGAACCGGCTCTCATCCACAATCAACGGGCTTTCAGCATCCATTGCCTGGAGCTCGCGCTGGGGTTTGCAGCGCCGCAGAATCGTTTTAACCCTGGCGACCACTTCACGTGGGCTGTAGGGCTTGCAGATGTAGTCATCAGCGCCAATTTCCAGCCCCAGTAAACGGTCAATCTCTTCGATTTTCGCCGTCACCATAATAATGGGCAGATTGGAAAAACGACGGATTTCGCGACACAGGGTCAGCCCATCGGTGCCGGGCAGCATCAGATCCAGCAGAATCATATCCGGTGGGGTCTGGCGCACATAAGAGAGCACCTGGTCGCCATGGTTGATCAACGTTGGCGCATAGCTTGCCGCCCGCAGGTAATCGATCAAAAGCTGTCCGAGCTTAGGCTCATCCTCCACAATCAAGATGCGGGGTGTGTTTTCATCAATCGGTAATTCGTTCATACGCTTCTCGCTATCTCTCGTTCCAGCGGCAGTTTTACTGTAATGCTAACCCCGCCAAATGGCGAATGTGCCGCACTGACGCTTCCGCCGTGGGCGCTCACTATGTTCATGCAAATCGCCAGACCCAGGCCGGAGCCGCCGCTGGCGCGGTTGCGTGACCCTTCGGTGCGATAAAAACGCTCAAAGAGTCGGGTCAACTGGGCGTCGGTAACACCGGGGGCAGTATCGGCAAAGGCCAGCGCCAGCATCTCGCCCTCAATGTGCCCACTGATGTGTAAATTGCCGCCGCTATCGGTATAACGCAGACTGTTTTCCATCAGGTTATTGAAGAGCTGCATCAGCCGGTCCGGGTCACCAAAGACGGTGGCCTGTTCAGGCAGGGCAATGCTGATGGTCAACTGACGGGCGGCAAAACGCTCGCGAAACGCGCCAGCCGCCACTTCCAGCAGGGAGACCACATCGACAGACGATTTCTGATACGCCAGTGCGCCTTCATCGGACATCGACAGTTGATGGAGGTCGTTGACCAGCTTGGTCAGCGTGCCGACTTCCGCCTGCAATGAGGCGACGGATTCCGGGGTAAACTGCCTGACTCCATCCTGGATGGCTTCCAGTTCGCCGCGCAGTACGGCCAGCGGCGTGCGCAGTTCATGCGAGATATCGGCCATAAAATCGCGGCGCATTTGCTGATTGCGCTCAAGCGTACTGGCGAGCTGGTTAAAGTCCTGCGCCAGTTTTCCCAGTTCATCTTCACTGCCGGTGCTCACCCGGGTGGTAAAATCGCCCGCCGCGAGCTTATGGGTGCCCTCCACCAGCCGCTTAACCGGCGCCAGTAGCCCCCGCGCCAACGGCAGGGTTGCCAGGGCCGCGAGCAGGGTCGCCAGCGCGACAATCAGCCAACTGGTGCGCCTTTGCTGCCGGTCAAAGTTGATGTCGGTATTTCGGGTAAGGCGCTCCACGGGAGAGGCAATCACCCAGCCGACCGTTTCGCCGTTTACTGAAATGGCGCGACGCGTGCCGTCTGAAGGTACCGGGGCCCGTGGGCCGACCAGCACGTGATGCGTGGCATCGGTCACCCAAAACTGCGTGCGCCAGCCGTGCGGCGGCATGCCATTACCCGGCTCCGGTGGCGGGCCCGGTGGTCCAGGGGGAGGCGCATGTCCAGGACCGTCTTCGTTGTGTTCATTTTCCCGCTCAAACGAGCGCAGGATCTGGAAAATAAAACGGTCATTGTTGCGTAAAAAACGCCAGCTCCCCTGTTGGGCATACTGCTCGCTCAGGGCATCGCTCAGCAGTTGCAGACGTTGCTCGTTGCCATGTTTGATATAGTCGATAAAACCGCGCTCAAAGCTGATGCGCACCGCCCAGTGCATCGTCACCAGCAGCACGATGCAGGTGGCGAAAATCGCCAGAAAGAGCTTAGCGGTGATACCGGGACGCCATAATTTCATGAGTGACTCCTGTTGCGCCGGGCAATGATCACGTTCTTACTGGCATCATTCGGAACTCGGGCAAAGATAAACGCTGGCAACGCGATAATGACCGCCATGCACAGATAGGCGTAAAGGAAAACGTGATGCGCGACGCCGCTGTCCGCCGACAGATGGGCCTGACCGAACATGCCCAGCAGCAGACCGGCAATGGTGACGCCAATACTCATCGACAACTGCATCACCATCGACAGCAAGCTGTTACCGCCGCTGGCCAGTTCATCGGGTAAGTCTTTTAAGGTCAGGGTGTTCATCGAAGAGAAACGCATGGAGTTGATCATCCCCTGCGCAAAGAGCACCACCGGCAGCACGTAGTACCAGCCCATCAGCGCAGTGCCCATAAACAGCAGGCACACCAGCGCCAGCCCGAGCGTTGAGCAGACCAGCACCCGACGATAGCCAAAGCGGTTAACGACCTGCACCACAATGCGTTTCATGCCCATGCTGCCGAGCACCATCGGGATCATCATCAGTCCGGCATGGAACGGGGAGAAGCCCATCCCAATTTGCAGAAACACCGGTGTCATGAAGGGCAACATACCGCTGCCGACGCGCCCGGCGAAACTGCCTACCAGTCCAAGCGAAAAGGTCCGGGTACGAAACAGGCGCAGGTTAAACAGGGCGCCGCTGTTGCCCCTGGCGTGCAGGAGATAACAGAGAATCGCAACGGCACCGACCGCCACCAGCGCCGCCAGCATCAGTGGGGAGATACCCAGCCCCTTTTGCCCGTCGAGGGCCAGCGTCAGCGTGGCCATGCCGCAGGCCAGCAACACAAACCCGAGAATGTCGAAACGCCCGGTTTTTAGCTTGTAGTTCGGCATCAGCCACAGGGTGGCGACCGCACCGATGATACCGACCGGCAGATTGATAAGGAAAATCCAGTGCCAGGAGGCGTACTCCACCAGCACACCGCCGAGCGCCGGGCCGAGCAGGGGGCCGACCTGGCCGGGAAGCGTGACGAAGGTCATCGCCGCCATATACTGCTCGCGAGGAACTATCTTCATCACCGTGAGCCTGCCAACCGGCACCATCATCGCACCGCCAACCCCTTGCAGCACCCGTGCCATCACCAGCTCGTCAAGCGTATTGGCCCGGGCGCAAAACAGCGAACCGAGGGTAAAGAGCACAATGGCGGTGAAGAAGATATTGCGCACGCCCACCCTGTCGGCCAGCCAGCCGCTGGCCGGGAGCATCACTGCCACCGTCAGGACATAGGAGACCACCACCATATGCATATGCAATGGGCTTTCCCCCAGGCTTCTCGCCATGGAGGGGAGGGCGGTGTTGACAATGGTGGTGTCCAGCGACTGCATAAAGAAGCCGAAGGCGACGATCCATAACTGCCAGCGTACGTTTTGGGGAAGTTCTGTCACTCTGTTAAGGGCTCTCTGCGTTTACGCGCGAATCGAAGGCGCAGGCGATCGAAGAACAGATAGACCACCGGGGTGGTATAGAGTGTGAGCAACTGGCTCATCACCAGACCCCCGACGATGGTTATCCCAAGCGGCTGGCGCAGCTCTGAGCCATCACCGCCGGAAATCACCAGCGGCAAGGCCCCAAAGAGCGCGGCCAGGGTGGTCATCATAATCGGTCTGAAACGCAACAAACAGGCCTGGAAAATGGCCTCTTCCGCATTCAGGTTGCCTTTGCGTTGCGCCTCTAGGGCAAAATCCACCATCATAATGGCGTTTTTCTTTACGATGCCTATCAACAACATAATGCCAATCAGCGCGATCAAACTAAAAGGCGCGCCAAATAGCTCAAGCGCTAATAACGCCCCTACGCCCGCCGAGGGGAGGGTGGAGAGGATAGTCAGCGGATGCACGTAACTTTCATACAAGATCCCTAATACGATGTAGACCGTGGCAATAGCGGCCAGAATCAGGATCACCTGCGAGTTCATGGTCTGCTGGAAAACCTGCGCCGTTCCGGCAAAACTGCCGCGAACCGTCGAGGGAACGCCAAGCTGCGTCATGGTGCGGTTAATGGCATCGCTGGCCTCAGAAAGCGATACGCCCGTCGGCAGGTTAAAGGCGATGGTCGAGGCGGCCGACAGCCCCTGATGATTGACCGACAGTGGCGCATTGGCCGGCTGCCAACGGGCAAAGTAAGAGAGCGGAATCGGCTTGCCTTCACTATTAATCACGAACATCTTGTCCAGCGCGCTGATATCCTGGGTATAGCGCGGATCGACTTCCATCACCACTTTATACTGGTTAAGCGGCTGGTAGATGGTGGAGATCTGGCGTTGACCGAAGGCATTATTCAACAGGCTGTTGGCGTCCTGAACGCTGATACCCAGCCGTGACATGCTCTCGCGATCGTAAATCAGATTCATCTCCGCGCCGTTATCCTGCTGGTCAGAGTTGACGTCAGCCAGCTCCGGCAGCGAGGCCAACGCTTTGCGGATTTTGGGTTCCCATTCCCGAAGCGCGCTAAGAGAGTCGGACAGCAGCGCAAACTGGTAGCTGGCATTGGCCTGACGCCCCCCCACGCGGATATCCTGCACCGCCATCAAAAACAGGCTGGCACCCGGCTCTTTTGCCAGCTTGCCGCGCAGGCGGTCGATCACCTGTTGCGCGGTCTCATTACGCACATCCCGGGACTTCAGGGTGATAAACATCATGCCGCTGTTCACCCGCGAGCCGCCGGTGAACCCGGTAACATTATCTACCGCCGGATCGTCACGGATGATCTTCATAAAGTCCTGCAGCTTGGTGCGCATCGCCTGGAAAGAGATACTCTGATCGGCCTGAATGCCGCCCATCAGCACACCCGTATCCTGTTCCGGGAAGAAGGTTTTCGGGATGGAAATGTATAACCAGATATTGAGTGCGATGGTGCCTATCAGTACCACGCCCACCAGACGGGCATGATTCAGCACCCATCTCAGCGAGCGGGCATAGGCTTGCTGTAGCCCGACTAACAAACGGCCAATGCCTTTGTTACGCGTCGGTGCGTGGGCTTTTTGTCGTTTGAGCATCCACCCGCACATCATCGGCGTGAGCGTCAGGGAGATCACCAGCGAGATGCCTATCGCTACCGACAGGGTCACCGCAAACTCACGCAGCAGACGCCCCGGTAGTCCGGCCATCAGCAGCAGCGGCAGG
>DFPL01000359.1 GCA_002377245.1 Enterobacteriaceae bacterium UBA3516 | reverse complement strand
GATTCATGGGGAGGAACAAATAACCTTACACTAACTGTCGAAAAATGAGACATAGACAGCAAAATGATGTGGTTTTTTACTCCTTTCTATAACCTTTTGTCAACTTTAACAAAAGTTTCCTCACATTAGTTTACATCGGCAGCAATTCATTAACATTAAATGCCGTTTTCCTGGTTCAACCTCGACGAAGCCCATGATCTTTTAGGGTGTTGAATCGTGTCCGTTGTGAGATTTTACAAATATTACCCTCTTATTTTGACAGGATTTTGCACGGATTCCTCCCCCTCTGTGGGAGTATTTTCTTGATCTGAGACACGCTTTTGTTAATTCATCACTAAAAACGGCAACAAAACGGCTAGATTTTTAACATGCAGCAGTATCACTAAAAACTATAGAACATGCGGGGGGATTGTGGAGACACTCTTAATAACCCTATGATTCAAAGCGTTATTTTAGAGAAAATCTGTATTATATTTGCAGAACCGTGTGAAAAACGAACCGATGACAGCAATTCTGTTGTCAGCGGCTCATTTTTTACATTTACAATTTGTTACCAGTTTTTGGCCTCAACCTCAGCCAAAATCTCCCTCCGGGACGAGTGAGTCGTCTCCCCCTTCGGTAGCACCTGCGCCGTAGTGCCACGGATTCTGGTAGTGTTCCATCGCCTGAAAAATCACCTGCGCCAGTTCGTTCTGACTCTGGGTATTCAGGCAGAGCAGATATTCCGTTTCCGGAAGACCCGGCAAACCGTCAGATTTGCCCAGCACGCGCAGATCCGGGCTCATCATCTCAACGGGGCGCGCGGTGATACCTAACCCCGCCTTCACAGCAGCCTTCACCGCAGACAGTGTGGACGCAACATAGGCTACACGCCAGGGGATCTCTGCCATATTCAGGGCATTCATAATCATATCGCGGAACGGGCTGGGCTCATCCAACAAGACTAAAGGAATCGCCTCTCCTTTCTGAAGAACAAACTCCGCAGCGCAGTACCAGTGAGTGGGAGACGTGCGCAACGTCAGGCAGTCGTAATGCACCGGCCGATGGGTGGTAACAATGAGATCAACATCATCATCTTGTGCCCTGTCATCCGCAAGAGGATTGCGTTTGACGCGAACATCCAACGCCAGTTTGGGATAAACCGAACTAATGCGATTGAGCAAAAAAGGCAGGATGGTATCTGCCGATTCATCAGAAGCACCAAGGGTTAGCACCCCCTGAAGATTACTGAATAACAGAGACGTACAGGCTTCATCATTGAAGCGTAAAATCTTTCGGGCATAGCCCAGTAACTGAATGCCGTGTTCGGTTAATAGCTTATTACGACCATGACGGGCAAAAAGCTCCTTTCCGACCAATTGCTCCAGCCGCTGCATTTGTTGACTGACCGCAGACTGGGTGCGACAAACTGCAGCGGCAGCTGCAGCAAACGTGTTCAGATCAGCGACCGCAACGAAGGTTCTCAGCAGATCGAGGTCGAGATTCAGTATCGGACGATTTGCATTTATCATAATTTTTCACTTACGGGTTCCTCACTCGGAGTTACCCCGGTTTATGCTGTGCGCGTAAGATTTAAGCAATTCCCTTTTAAATGTGCATCCAGCAGAGTTATGGCCCCGATCAACCTGGCTGAAAGTTCTGGCGTTTATCGTTCGCCGTTTGCGGCACGGAGAACGCAACAACTTTATTTTGCGTGCGCCCATTCCTTTCGAATATATAAACCATATGAATACTTGTTAATCCTTTTAAGGAAAAAGCATTTTTTTGCAACATTATCAGCCGCAGATGACTGACGTGTCTTATACAGCCAATAGATATGGCTAACCGGGGGTCAAAAAAAGTAATAACAAACGAGTAATATATAGAGATAGTCCACAAAGCAAGCGGGGGCTCTCTTTTGGACCATTTCCGATCGGCATTTTAACCTAAAAAAATTATATTTATAAGCACTATTGCGATTAATCTGATGCATAAAATTATCTCGCGAGCTACTTAATTTTAATAATATTAGAGTTAGTCATCGTAACCATTCTCAATATTAAATATACCTAAGAATCGAATTACGGCATCTATTAATAATACTTAACAATGCTCTTACAGAGCAGACGTTTCGGTGTGAGGATTTCTTACTTCCCCTTCTCGCCTCTTTAACCGGGCTTTTCAGAAGCCAAAATCATAGTATCGCCAGGATTCGCGCAGATACGGAATGCCGGAACCTTTTTAGCATAAAATTCGCAACAAAATTTAGATACTGAATGTAATCACTGAATTACAGTGTTTTAGCCTAAAAAGATAGAGGTTTACGCACCAAATCCAGTTTAAAAAACGTGAAATGTGATGGGCTTAAGACAAAATCTTCTTCTGTCGACCCTTCAAAACCTGCCGCTGTGGGAGTACATTATTCGGTGCTGACTTCCACGGCAGGGAGTGGCATTCACAGCTAAAAGGTTTAACGTTCATGTCCTCCATCGAAAAATCCAGCAAGTTAGATAACGTCTGTTACGACATCCGCGGTCCGGTTCTTAAAGAGGCGAAGCGTCTCGAAGAAGAAGGCAATAAAGTTCTTAAACTTAACATCGGTAACCCCGCCCCCTTCGGCTTCGACGCGCCAGATGAAATTCTGGTCGATGTAATTCGCAATTTACCCACGGCTCAGGGCTATTGCGACTCTAAAGGACTCTACTCCGCGCGCAAAGCCATCATGCAGCATTACCAGGCGCGTGGCATGCGCGACGTCACCGTTGAAGACATCTATATTGGTAACGGCGTTTCTGAACTCATCGTGCAGTCTATGCAGGCGCTGTTAAACAGCGGCGATGAGATGCTGGTTCCGGCTCCCGATTATCCGCTCTGGACGGCTGCCGTGTCGCTGTCGAGCGGCAAAGCCGTGCACTATCTGTGTGATGAATCTGCGGGCTGGTTCCCGGACCTGGACGATATTCGTGCCAAAATCACTCCGCGTACCCGTGGCATCGTCATCATCAACCCTAACAACCCGACCGGTGCGGTCTACTCCAAAGCGTTGTTGATGGAAATCGTTGAGATAGCACGTCAGCATAACCTCATTATTTTTGCCGACGAGATCTACGACAAAATCCTTTACGATGCGGCAGAGCATCATTCTATCGCCACGCTGGCACCTGACCTGTTCACCATCACGTTTAACGGTTTGTCCAAAACGTATCGTGTTGCCGGTTTCCGTCAGGGCTGGATGGTGTTGAGTGGACCGAAGAAACATGCCAAAGGGTATATAGAAGGTCTGGAAATGCTGGCCTCCATGCGCCTGTGTGCCAACGTTCCGGCACAGCACGCCATTCAGACGGCGATTGGTGGTTATCAAAGCATCAGCGAATTCATTGTGCCCGGCGGACGTCTGTATGAACAACGTAATCGCGCCTGGGAGTTGCTCAATGAGATCCCGGGGGTTTCCTGTGTGAAACCGCAAGGGGCGCTGTACATGTTCCCGAAAATTGATGCCAAGCGCTTTAACATTCACGACGATCAGAAAATGGTGCTGGATTTTCTGCTTCAGGAAAAAGTGCTTCTGGTACAAGGTACTGCGTTCAACTGGCCGTGGCCGGATCATGTGCGTATTGTCACCTTACCGCGTATTGACGATCTGGAAATGGCCATCACGCGCTTTGATCGTTTCTTGTCCGGGTACCATCAGTAATCCTGTCGGGGGAAGATTTGCATCTTCCCCCCTGGTCTGCGCACAATGGCCTACCGTCGCTGTTACAGACAAGGTCAACTATGAGTCAGAGTCACTTCTTCGCGCACTTATCTCGCCTTAAACTTATCAACCGCTGGCCATTGATGCGTAATGTTCGCACCGAGAACGTTTCCGAGCATAGTCTTCAGGTCGCGATGGTCGCCCATGCGTTAGCCGCCATTAAAAATCGTAAATTTGGCGGTAACCTCAATGCAGAACGTATTGCCCTGCTAGCGATGTACCACGATGCGTCTGAAGTTCTTACCGGCGATTTACCCACTCCGGTGAAATACTTTAACTCGCAGATAGCCCAGGAATACAAAGCCATTGAAAAAATCGCCCAACAAAAGCTGGTGGAAATGGTGCCTGAGGAGTTGCGCGATATATTCTCTCCGTTAATCGATGAGCATAATTACAGCGCTGAAGAAAAATTGATCGTTAAACAAGCAGATGCCCTGTGCGCATACCTGAAATGTCTTGAAGAATTGTCTGCCGGTAATAATGAATTCCGCCTCGCCAAAAGCCGCCTGGAAAAGACGCTCGAAGCCAGACGCAGCCAGGAAATGGACTATTTCATGCAGGTCTTTGTGCCGAGCTTTCATTTATCGCTCGACGAAATAAGTCAGGATTCTCCGCTGTAACTGCATATCATTTCCCTCTTCCCGTGAAGAGGGAAATCAAAACGGGAAAAGCACCGGGATAAGTAGCACACAAACCACCATCACCAGTACCGTAAACGGCACGCCCATTTTAACAAAATCGCTAAACTGGTAATGACCCGGCCCCAGTACCAGGGTATTTACCGGTGAGGAAACCGGTGTCATAAATGCAGCCGAGGCCGCCATCGCTACCACCATTGCAAAGGGGTAAGGCGAAACGCCCATTGATTTTGCCGTCGCCAGCGCAATAGGAGCCATTAACACCGCCGTTGCCGTATTGGAAATGAACAGCCCAATGGTCGAACACATTGCAAACAGGCAGATCATCATCATATAGGGTCCATATCCTCCCCCAAATTCCAGCAGGCCTTTGACCACCAGATCGACACCGCCCGTTTTCTGCAGTGCCAGAGCAAAAGGCATCATCCCGACGATCAGAATAATGCTGGGCCAGTGAATGGCTTTGTAGGCGCTTTCAGCATCAATGCAACGGAATTTGCCCATCAGCAGGCAGGCTACGATCGCGGCCACCGGGTTAGGGATTTCATCAGTCAACATCAGTGCGACCATCAGAACCAGGCAAAATACCGCATGCGGTGCCTGGCTGTGGGCGGGTGAAACGGCGCTCTCCTCAACGGGCATATTGAGGACCAGAAAATCGCGCCCGGTCTGGCTCAACTGACCAATCAGTTTCCAACTGCCGACGACCAGAATGATATCGCCAAGCTGCAGGGGTTCGTCCACCACCACGCCGGATTTTGCCACTCCGTCACGCTTGAAACCCACAACGTTGACACCGTAGCGGCTACGAAAGCCAATCTCACGAACCGTCTTGCCAAGCATTTCCGATTCCGGCATCGGTGAGACTTCCGCCATACCGACATCCAACGCCTGATCGGAGAAGTACTCTCCGCGCAGAATCATTGGCTCCAGCAATTGCTCTGCACAGAATTCGCGTAAATCGACATCGGCTGCGGACATATCAATCAGCAACACGTCGCGCGCTCGAAACTCCGACACCCCATTGACGTTGACGATCACCCGACGAAATCGCCGCCAGCGTTCAAGACCAATAACGTTGGCACCGTACCGCTCGCGCAGTTTCAGGTCATCCAGACGTTGACCAATCAGCGGAGACCCCGGCCGAATCGCCAGACGGCGGGCACGCCCGGTAAGGTGATACTCTTTAATCAGATCGCGGAACGTGCGTCGCTTCCAGCCATCGCGCTGATGTTCCTCCTTCTCCCCTTTCAGCATGAATCGCATCAGCAGCATATAAAGGATGCCCATGACAAGAATGACCAGCCCGAGCGGCGTTACGCTGAAAAAGCTAAACCCCCCAAGCCCTTCACGCAGGAGTTCACTGTTAATCACCAGATTAGGGGGGGTGGCCACCAGCGTCATCATTCCGCTGATAAGCCCGGCGAAGCTCAGCGGCATCATTAAGCGCGAGGGCGAAATTTTCATCCGCATCGACACGCTCAGTACCACCGGAATAAAGATAGCCACCACGCCGGTTGAACTCATAAAGGCACCCAGCCCCGCCACGGTGAGCATCAGTAGCACCAGCATTTTGACTTCACTGCTGCCCGCCATTTTCACCAGCCAGGACCCCATGCTGGTCGCTACACCGGTGCGTACCAGTCCTTCGCCAATAATGAACAGTGCGCCAATCAGAATGACATTGGGATCGCTAAAGCCGGACAACGCTTCCGTCATTGTCAGGGTGCCACTCAGGATAAACGCCACGATGACCAGTAAAGCCACCGCATCCATTCGCACTTTGCCTGTCGCAAAAAGCACCACTGCAATCATTAACAGGCACAGGACCCAAATCAGCTCACCGTTCACAACGTTTCCTTGTTTTCAATGGGGAGATAAATCATGCCATAAAAAAGCCCCGTCAATGCGGGGCTAAATCATGTGTCACTCTTTTCAGGTCACTCTTTTCGGGTCACAACGACCTGACCGTCCTCTTGCCGCGTCACCGTCACTTCATCAAGGCGGGTGAGGACAAAGTCAACCTCGTCCAGGCGCGGTGAATCGTCTGGAACGTTGACGGCAATGACATGGCAGTTCGCTGCCAGGCCCGAGAGCACCCCGGCGGACGCATCTTCCACCACCACACACGCTTCCGGCGCCAGACCGAGCAGCTTCGCGCCCAGTAAATACGCGTCCGGTTCGGGTTTCCCGCGCGCCACCTGTTCGGCCGTCACAAACACCTCCGGCATCGGCAGGCCGCCAGCACGATGACGGGCATGGGCCACGGGGACGGAACCGGAGGTCACTATTGCCCAGGGAATCTCGAGGTCATTCAAATGATTAAGCAACTCTACTGCGCCCGGTAAGGCGACAACCCCATCGGTATCTTTGGCTTCAATGGCTTCCAGACGGGTAAATTCCGCCTGGATTTCTGCTTCAGTTTTGCCCGGCATGAAGTGACGTAACGAGGTGATGGCTTGTTTGCCATGAATAAAATTGAGCACCTCGTCATGGGCAATACCAAAGCGGTCTGCCCATTCGCACCAGGAACGCTCCACCACCGGTAGGGAATTCACCAGCGTGCCATCGAGGTCAAACAAAAATCCTTTGCACTGCACGTGAAGCTCCTTAGGCATTACTGATCTGATTGATCTCATTGGCGCTCAGATGATACTGACGCGGGCAGGAGTGCCAGACGCTAAGCATGCGCTGATACTTATCCCACATTGGCGTCTGGGCATTAAAACCATGTGTGCCCGCGTCAAAGTGGGTATAGCGCCCTTCGATATTGACCATAAAACGGACGTAGCCCAGATAGCGCGCCTCCGTAGCGGCATCAAAGCCGAGGAAGGTCACACGACGTTCATCAATACTCTGTGCGTCTTTCAGGTTGGCCCAGGAGACATGCAACGCATGGTACATTTCCATGATATCGATAACGATGCGGCAGGTTTCTTCTTTCAGCTCACCGAACTCTCTGTCCAGTTCACGCATTTGCAAACCATAACCACGCTCAATGATGGTTTGCAGACGACGGTAGCGCTCCGCATTGGCGGGATCCATCATCGTCATCATTTTGTACTGATTCGATAAAATCAGTCGTTGGGCATTGGTCATTTCCATCGTTAAGCTCCTGTGGCACATCGGTGCAATAAAAAAAGAGGCACATAATCTATGTGCCTTCTTTTATATGCGTAATCCGGGTGCAATTACAAATCATCAAGGAAAGTTTTATCCAGTTGTTTGAAGGCGCGCTTAAGCGTGTCAGCTAATGCCTGATAATCGGGCTTACCTTCGACCGGTGCGAGTGCCTGCCCCGCCTCTTGCAGTTTCCCGCGCACTTCGTAGAACCACTGCAATATAGAAGGAGGCAGCGGCGTGACCGAGCGTTTACCCAACCACCACAATCCCTGCATCGGCAGGCTTAGCGCAAAAAGCGCGGTGGCGATGGCCGGGCCGAGCTGACCGCCGAGTGCAATTTGCCAACACAGGGTGAACACCGCGACGGGTGGCATAAAACGGATAGCGTAGCGAGTGGCGCGGATGACCCGACCTTCAACAAATATCGGTGCGAGGCGTTTATCCATAGGCCAGGTCTTTGAATACTGCTGTCCCCGGCGAAACAGTCCAAAAAAATTTACAGGGTGATTTTCTGAATTGGACATGGCTTTACCTCAACTTCACATATAAAAATTAAAAAAATTGTGCAAAACAACAACTGTCTATGACAACGTTAAAATTTTTTGTCAATTGGACTTCGTATCAGGTATCCTGTGCCAGCCTTATTGGGCCGTAGACGAGGTCAGCTCAGTCGTCAAATTTGTGCCCATTATGCCATTGTCTGTAATTTGAGCAAAATGGCATAAAATCTTAAGTATTCTTTCATTGTGCCAGAAAGTTTGTCCGGCATGATGTTAATCATAAATGTCAGCCTCATCATGCGCTACGCTGAGAGACTCACTGACGTTTTTTTAGCCACGTATCCATAAATAGGTACTTCCATGTCGAGTAAGTTAGTACTGGTTCTGAACTGCGGTAGCTCCTCACTGAAATTCGCCATCATTGATGCCGCCAACGGTGAAGAGTTCCTTTCTGGTTTAGCCGAATGTTTCCATCTTCCTGAAGCACGTATCAAATGGAAAATTGACGGCGGTAAACAAGAAGCGGCTTTAGGTGCAGGTGCCGCTCACAGCGAAGCGCTGAACTTTATCGTTAACACTATTCTGGCACAAAAACCAGAACTGTCCGCACAACTCACCGCGATCGGTCACCGTATCGTGCACGGCGGCGAAAAATACACCAGCTCCGTGATCATCGACGACTCCGTGATCCAGGGCATTAAAGATGCAGCCTCATTTGCACCGCTGCACAACCCGGCTCACCTGATCGGTATCGCCGAAGCACTGAAATCTTTCCCGAATCTGAAAGACAAAAACGTTGCAGTGTTCGACACCGCGTTCCACACCACCATGCCGGAAGAATCTTACCTCTATGCTCTGCCGTACAACCTGTACAAAGAGCACGGCGTTCGTCGTTATGGCGCACATGGCACCAGCCACTTCTATGTCACTCAGGAAGCCGCAAAAGTCCTGAATAAGCCGGTTAACGAACTGAACATCATTACCTGTCACCTGGGTAACGGCGGTTCTGTTTCGGCCATCCGTAACGGCGAATGTGTTGATACCTCCATGGGTCTGACCCCGCTGGAAGGCCTGGTAATGGGTACCCGTTCTGGTGATATCGACCCGGCTATCATTTTCCACCTGCATGACACTCTGGGCATGAGCGTTGAAGCTATCAACAAAATGCTGACCAAAGAGTCTGGCCTGCTGGGTCTGACCGAAGTCACCAGCGACTGCCGTTATGTAGAAGATAACTACCAGGAAAAAGCAGACGCTAAACGTGCAATGGACGTTTACTGCCACCGTCTGGCGAAATACATCGGCTCTTACACTGCGCTGATGGACGGTCGTCTGGATGCGGTGATCTTCACCGGTGGTATCGGTGAGAACGCAGCCATGGTGCGTGAGCTGTCTCTGGGTAAACTGGGCGTTCTCGGCTTCGATGTTGATCACGAACGTAACCTGGCTGCCCGTTTCGGTAAGTCTGGCTTCATCAACAAAGAAGGTACCCGTCCAGCTATCGTTATCCCGACTAACGAAGAACTGGTCATCGCGCAGGACGCGAGCCGTCTGACTGCCTGATTACACACCGCCAGCTTAGCTGGCGGTGCTGTTTTGTAACCCGTCAGAAATGACGGTAACGAAGAGGATTAACCGTGTCCCGTATTATTATGCTGATCCCTACCGGAACCAGCGTCGGTCTGACCAGCGTCAGCCTTGGCGTTATCCGTGCTATGGAACGCAAAGGCGTTCGTCTGAGCGTCTTTAAACCTATCGCCCAGCCACGCGCTGGCGGCGATGCGCCAGACCAGACCACCACCATCGTACGCACCAACTCCGGCCTGCCTGCTGCAGAACCGTTGAAGATGAGCTACGTTGAGTCCCTGCTGTCCAGCAACCAGAAAGACGTGCTGATGGAAGAGATCGTCGCACGCTACCATGAGAACAGCAAAGACGCTGAAGTGGTACTGGTTGAAGGCCTGGTCCCGACCCGTAAGCACCAGTTCGCACAATCACTGAACTTTGAAATCGCCAAAACCCTGAACGCGGAAATCGTGTTTGTAATGTCTCAGGGCACCGATACTCAGGAACAGCTGAAAGAGCGTATCGAACTGACCCGCAGCAGCTTCGGCGGCGCGAAGAACACCAACATCACCGGCGTAATCGTTAACAAACTGAACGCACCGGTTGACGATCAGGGCCGTACGCGCCCTGACCTGTCTGAAATCTTTGATGACTCTTCCAAAGCGAAAATCATTAAAGTTGATGCCGCGAACCTGACAGCATCCAGCCCGCTGCCTGTACTGGGCGCGGTACCGTGGAGCTTCGACCTGATTGCCACTCGCGCAATCGACATGGCGCGTCACCTGAACGCGACCATCGTTAACGAAGGCGAAATTAACACCCGTCGCGTGAAGTCAGTGACCTTCTGTGCGCGTAGCATTCCGCACATGCTGGAACACTTCCGTGCAGGCTCCCTGCTGGTGACCTCTGCCGATCGTCCTGACGTATTAGTCGCTGCCTGCCTGGCGGCGATGAACGGCGTAGAAATCGGTGCCATCCTGCTGACCGGTGCCTATGAAATGGACCCGCGCGTCAGCAAGCTGTGTGAGCGTGCATTCGCGACTGGCCTGCCGGTCTTCATGGTTGACACCAACACCTGGCAGACCTCCCTGAGCCTGCAGAGCTTCAACCTGGAAGTACCGGTTGATGACCATCAGCGTATCGAGAAAGTTCAGGAATACGTGGCAAGCTACATCAATGCTGACTGGATTGAGTCCCTGACCGCGACCTCTGAGCGTAGCCGTCGTCTCTCTCCGCCTGCCTTCCGTTATCAGTTGACTGAGCTTGCCCGTAAAGCCGGTAAACGCGTTGTTCTGCCAGAAGGCGACGAACCGCGTACCGTTAAAGCGGCCGCTATCTGTGCTGAACGCGGTATCGCCACCTGCGTACTGCTGGGTAACCCGGAAGAGATCAACCGCGTTGCCGCAGCACAAGGTGTTGAACTGGGCACTGGCATCGAAATCGTTGACCCGGAAGTAGTACGTGAAAGCTACGTGGCGCGTCTGGTTGAACTGCGTAAGAGCAAAGGCATGACCGAAGCGGTAGCGCGTGAACAATTGGAAGACAATGTTGTTCTGGGTACCCTGATGCTGGAGCAGGACGAAGTTGATGGTCTGGTTTCCGGTGCGGTTCATACCACTGCGAACACCATTCGTCCGCCGCTGCAGTTGATCAAAACCGCACCGGGTAGCTCTCTGGTTTCTTCAGTGTTCTTCATGCTGCTGCCGGAACAGGTTTACGTGTACGGTGACTGCGCGATTAACCCGGATCCAACGGCAGAACAGCTGGCAGAAATCGCGATTCAGTCCGCTGACTCCGCGATTGCCTTCGGTATCGAGCCTCGCGTGGCAATGCTCTCCTACTCCACCGGTAACTCTGGTGCAGGTAGCGACGTTGAGAAAGTGCGTGAAGCAACCCGTATCGCTCAGGAAAAACGTCCGGACCTGGTTATCGACGGTCCGTTGCAGTACGACGCCGCAGTTATGGCTGACGTTGCGAAATCCAAAGCGCCGAACTCTCCGGTTGCAGGTCGCGCTACCGTGTTCATCTTCCCGGATCTGAACACCGGTAACACCACTTACAAAGCGGTACAGCGTTCTGCCGACCTGATCTCCATCGGGCCGATGCTGCAAGGCATGCGCAAACCGGTTAACGACCTGTCCCGTGGCGCGCTGGTTGACGATATCGTCTACACCATCGCCCTGACTGCGATTCAGTCTTCTCAGCAGTAATCTTTTATTGCCGAGGCATAAGGCCCCTGTTTACAGGGGCCTTTTTTATTGTCAGCTCAGATAAAATACGTTACCCCGTGGGACAAAAGGTAAGCGATTCCCCTGGGGTATTAACCATGCATGCTCCATTTTCACTGAAACATGATCCTCGCAGTAACCGTCAGTAATCATCAGTACCGGACCACCACGTGGAAAATCTCCCCGAAGCGACATCGTGTCCAGCAGGTCAATGCCCGGTTGCAGCAGGGTTCCGCCGCGCCCCTGCAGGGTGAAGTGGTGGACCATATCCTCAGGACGCACCCAGCCTCTATCGTACGCTTTGGCGTCACAACAGATTAAGCGCACGGCGAAAACGTCGCGAGACAGCGCATAGCTGGCGATCGCCCCCAACGCCTTCCCCAGCAGCCTGGGATCCATTGAACCGGAGGTATCCAGTACCACGCCAAACACACGCGAACGTTGCTCTTCTTCGGTGGGGTTTCTTATCGCTGCTCGCGGGATATCGGGTGTTGCACTTTGCCGGCGGGACGGGCGAGCCCAGGAGCGCTGGCGTTCGGGTGGGGGGAAGTGTTCATCAAACCATTCGGCAAGCGAGACATCCCAGGGCACCGGAGGCTGTGCGAGGCTTCTGATCTCTTCGATTAACCCTGCGGGCAACGTGCCGCGTGCGCTGCCATAGAGGCAACGATCCATACCCTGATAAAGCGCACGCCTGCAGTAAGCTTCCGCATCAGTAAAGCGATTGTCCCCCATCTCACCAATGATATCGCCGCCTGCGCGCCCGCGAAGCGTAATGAGCTTACGGGCTTTACGCATGTCCTGTGCCAGAAAATCATAAATCTCTTCAGCAGACATCGCGGAAAATTGTGGGTCATAAAGCAGCCCGATCGCCGGAGGGGTGCCAATCTGCATCTCGATAAGCCAGTCATTGATAATAAAATCGCAGGCTACGTTCCATAATTCCGCATCCCGACCACGGCGTCGTGATGCATGATTCAGCCCGGCGTGAAGCAGTTCGTGGGCAAAAACAAACAGCATTTCAGCGGCGTTCAGGCGTGCGGTGGGGTTGATCCAAATCTTTCCCACGCCGACATCAATCGCAGCGACCGCGATATCGTACTGGCTGCATAACTGCGCGTCCTCTTCAATATCAAAGCTGGCCGCCAGCGCACCCAGTAGCGGGTAAAGCGTCATTATTTGCCGCCGGGCCTTCTGCGCTAAAGTGATACGCTTAGTACCGCTGCGCTGCTGCTGATAGCTCCCCACTTTGTCCAGTGCATCACTGACGCTGTTGCTGAGCCCATCAGCTAACAATTCCTGCCAGGTCACGCCGCGTGGATGAGAGGGTTCAGACTCATAGATGAAGTAATCATCCCCACCGCCATAGATAGCTCGCCATTGCGACAACTCACGCGAAACGCCTTCATCGTTCAACTGACGAAACACGCCTTCTGCGTCAGTTAGCCCCCCCTCAGGAAACGGGAACGATTGTAATTCATCGGGCAGAGGGCCAATTTTCAGGGCCTCGCAAAATCGCATGGACGCCACCAGCACCGCCAGCTCCCAGGTTTCCTTCTGAGCCCGTGGGACAATATAACCAAACCCCAGCGCAACCAGCGCCTGAGCAATCATTCGCGCCCATTGTTCCGGGGTAGCATGCCGCTTCGCATTCAGCCACAAATAGCCCCGGTTGCTGATGGCAAGCCAGCCACGGGAGGAGACATAGCGATGTTCCGTATCAATACGGTCATAAACATGGGAATAAATCGGGGCAAACAGTGCATGTTGTTTGATTAGTTGAAGACCGGCGTTGCAGGCTTCCAGCGCCGGGTTTCGACCTGCTTTGCGCATTATCAGCTACCCTCTCGCGGCCAGACGAGGAAGATCGCGTGCAACCTCCAGCAGGAACCAGGCCGGTAGCTTCTTGCCATTTTCATCTTCGCTCATGACCGATTGCGCTATCTCGACGCTTATCCGCGCAAGGCTTTTTAAAACGTCTTTTGCACGCATGGCGAGCTGGGTATGTTCTGCACGAAGCGATTTTTCATTCTCCGGCAGCTCTTTAAACAGGTGCGAACGGAACGTTTGCGCCAGAAAATAGAGCACATCACGGTCGGCAGGATCGTCTGGCCAGGTGGCATCGCCTTTTAATATTGCGGTGATGGTGTGCTTCTGGCGGATTTGTTTGATAAAGCCTTTAAAACTGCCGGCGTGGGCGGGCGAAAGCAGACCATAAATGAGCGCTTCTAACATTTCGTCCTGAATATCTTCCCCAAACGAGTGAAGCGCATCGGAAAGCATATGCCAGCTACGCGGCGTCGAGAACGGCTCTTCATGCTTCGGTGGTTCGTTCCAGAGTTGGTCGGGGCGCAACTGGATGTACTGCACGACCCACGGGTGTATCCCCGCCACATTGATCGCCCAGTTCAGCCATTGCCGATGATCGGCACGTAAATGAACATGCACCATGCGGTTAATCAGCGCAGAAGGCATCGGTTTAACAATGGCGGCATCTTTTGCGCGGTTACCTGCACCAATCACAATGGTGCCTTCCGGCAGGCGATACTCACCGATGCGCTGCTCAAGGATTAAGGAGTAGAAGGCTTTTTGTATCTCGTGGGAAGAGGCGTTGAGCTCATCAAGGAAGAGGACAAAGGGCTGGTCGCGAACGATATTGGCAGGCGGGAAGAAACGCGAGCAATTCCCATCAATCTGCGGAATACCCAACAAATCTTCCGGTGCCAGTTGGCTACCAAGGAGTGAAACGCACTCCATACCGACTTCGTCGGCAAAGCGTTTTACCAGCGCACTCTTACCAATGCCTGGTGCGCCCCATAAAAAAACAGGTCGGGTGATAGCAACATTGAGAAGAAAATTAAACGTATCATCCGAGGTGAGCTGAATAGCTGAAAGCATAAAATTCCTTTTTGCTAAATGGTTGAGGCTGTACTCCAGGCGGGTTCAAAAATTCGAGGACAAAACGATCAAGCGGGCTGGCGCTAAAACAAAAAAACCAGTCAGGTACTGGAAGACTGGTTTTCGATACGGCAGAAGCAACAACGTTACTCGGTCTCTTCAGCCTTTTCAACACTGTTGCTGGCATTACGGCTCATCCACAGCGCCAGCGCTTTCAGTGAATCCGACGTAAATTCGTCGCAGCGGGCGGTGATCTCTTCCGGGGTCATCCAGAACACTTCACTCACCTCTTCTTCCTGAAGCGCAAACGGCCCGTGGGAGACGCAGCTGAACAACCCGCCCCACACCCGGCAATGTTCGTCTTCATAGTAGAACACACCATGTTCAGCAAAAGGCACACCGGCTATGCCAAGTTCTTCTTCTGCTTCACGGCGTGCGGACTCAAGCAAGATTTCATCAGCCTGAACCACTCCCCCTGCGGTGCAATCGAGCATGCCCGGCATAAAATCTTTGGTTTCAGTCCGGCGCTGAACCAGGATCTTCCCCATGCCGTCGTGCACAACAATGTAGGTCGCACGATGACGCAGGCACTGCGCGCGCATTTGCTGGCGGGTAGCCTGGGCAATGACCTCGTTATCCTCGCTAACTATATCCACCCACTCCGTGTCTGCTAAATGATTCTGTTCCACCATCAGGAATGTCTCTTCATGGCGCTCTTATGGCGCGTTTTTAGTTGAACGGTAAATTACGGATTAATCGCGACCTGTGCAATAACCCGATTATCATTGAGTGCCTTTATGCTCAGTAATCCTTCATCCAGCATCCCATAGCTTGCCGCAAAGCCCCCTTTCGGGATGCTAACGGAGCCGGGATTAAAGTGGAAAATCTCTCCCCGTTTTCCTGCAACAGGCAGATGAGTATGACCATAGACCAGCACATCACCCTCCGCCAGCGCCGGCAGGTTATCCGGGCCAAACAGATGACCGTGGGTCAAAAAAAGTCGGCGTGAGGGCAGCAGCACCTGCTGCCAGGGGGCGGTGATGGGAAAGTGCAACAGCATCTGGTCCACCTCACTGTCGCAGTTACCGCGCACGGCAATAATGCGAGCGGCATAATCATTCAGCCGCTCTGCTACTTGTGCCGGATTGTACCCTTCCGGTAGCGCATTACGCGGACCGTGATAAAGGAGATCGCCAAGGAGCAGCAGCCACTGCGCCCCGCTTTGGGCAAATAGCGCCAGCACGCGTTCGGCGGCGGGAAGCGAACCGTGGATGTCTGATGCGAACATCAGTTTCATTGTCATTCCTTGTATTAACTCGCGCGTTTTGCTGAGAGCGCCACATAACGTTGCACCGAAGAACGTTGCCACTGGAAGGTGGCATAATTGGCCAACAGTTCCGGTACCTCGTCGCCGTGCATCACCAACCGGTTAATCATCAGCGCAAGATCAGCATCGGCAATGCACCATTCGCCAAACAGATTGGGTTTGCCGTGGGAAAGAAGCTCTCCCGCAATGGCGCTGAGTTTGGCGGCTGCCTCACGCCCCTCGGCGGACAGGGGCGCTTTTTTCGCACCGGCAAAAATAACATCTGTCCCGCGCTCTTCGCGAATCGGCATAAGGTCGCTGCGGATCCACGCCTGAATTTGACGAGCCCGGGCTCGTTTTTGCAGGTCATGGGGGTAGATACGTTCATACTCGGGCGGGGCGAAACGCTCTTCCAGATATTCTGTAATCGCCGACGATTCGCTGAGCGTAAAACCGTCAATGTCCAGTACCGGCACGCGGCGCGTCAGGGTGTAGCCTTGCCAGTGCGTTTGCTTGTTTTCCCCTTTGTCGAGGTCGACGGTTTTAAGCGAAAAAGGCAGGCCCTTTTCATGCAGCGCGACGAAAACAGCCATCACATAAGGGGAGAAAAAATCCGAATCTGACCACAAGGTTATTGCCGGTTCGCTCATGACATCCTCTCAATGATTAGGTTTTCCAACAAAATATAACGTCTTGTTAAGGCTGTCACTTGATGAAAACTCACACAGGGTATGTAAGGCCTATACTCTAAGAGAGAATAACCCGAGAAACGGGAGTCATGATGATAGATCTCTTTTTCGCCCCCACCCCCAATGGTCAGAAAATCCTTCTATTTCTGGAAGAGGCCGAGCTGGCCTGCCGTCTGATTCGCGTTGATATCAGCAAAGGCGAACAGTTCCGCCCGGAATTTTTGACCATTTCGCCGAATAACAAAATCCCCGCCATTATTGACCATGCCCCGGTGGACGGTGGCCCGCCGATTAATCTGTTCGAGTCCGGTGCGATTCTGCTTTACCTTGCTGAAAAGAGCGGAAAGTTGCTCAGCGGTGAGCTGCGTGAGCGGCACACCACGCTGCAATGGCTGTTCTGGCAGGTAGGGGGGCTTGGGCCGATGCTTGGACAGAATCACCATTTCAACAATGTTGCCCCTCAGCCCATTCCTTACGCCATCGAACGTTATCAGGTTGAGACTCAGCGTCTTTACGGCGTGTTAAACAAGCGGCTGGAGACAGCCCCCTGGCTTGCGGGTGAACATTACAGCATTGCGGATATCTCCGCGTGGCCGTGGATTAATGCCCACCGCCGCCAGCGTATCGCCCTGGATAACTACCCCGCCGTGCACAACTGGTTCGAACGGGTTCGGACACGTCCGGCAACGGAACGCGCAATGCTGAAAGCACAGCAGATCTGACAAACGCGGCGGATGAGCTCGTGTATCATCCGTTCATTCGCCACGTTCAGGAAATTTGTCATGTCACAACCAGACGCCATCATTCGTATTAAGAACCTGCGCCTGCGCACATTTATTGGCATTAAAGAGGAAGAGATCGTTAACCGCCAGGATATCGTTATCAATGTCATGATTCATTATCCTGCCGACAAGGCCCGCGCCAGCGAAGATATCAACGATACCCTGAATTACCGCACCCTCACCAAGGGCATTATTCAGTATGTCGAGAATAACCGCTTCTCTTTACTGGAAAAATTAACCCAGGATGTGTTGGATATCGCACGCGAACATCACTGGGTCACCTATGCTGAAGTAGAGATAGATAAACTTCACGCGCTGCGTTATGCCGACTCGGTATCAATGACCCTGCGCTGGCAACGTTAAGCGCAACCAGGAGGTTGCATGAAGATTTTGATGACCGGCGGCACCGGCCTGATTGGCCGTTTTCTCATCCCACGATTACAGGAACTGGGTCATGCCGTCACGGTGGTGACGCGCAACCCGGCGAAAGCGCAACACGCGCTGGGCCCCGGTGTCACCGTCCTCAAGGGGCTGGATGCAATGAGCAACCTCAATGATTTTAGCGCGGTGATTAATCTGGCAGGTGAGCCAATTGCCGATAAACGCTGGACGGAACAACAAAAGCAACGCTTGTGTGAGAGTCGCTGGTCAATAACCCAAAAACTGGTGGAGCTCATTCGCACCAGTGACACGCCGCCACAGGTGCTGATTTCCGGCTCTGCTGTCGGCTATTACGGCGATTTAGGTGAGGTAGTGGTGAGCGAGGACGATCCCCCGCACAACGAATTTACCCATAAGCTCTGTGCTCGCTGGGAGCAAATTGCCTGCGGTGCGCAAAGCGATCGTACCCGCGTATGCCTGCTGCGCACCGGGGTGGTCTTTGCGCCTAAAGGGGGCATCCTCGGTAAAATGCTGCCGCTGTTTCGCCTGGGCCTGGGCGGTCCGGTGGGCAACGGTCGTCAGTATATGGCGTGGATCCACATCGATGATATGGCCAACGGCATCATCTGGTTGCTAAATAAAGATCTGCGTGGCCCGTTTAATATGGTATCGCCCTACCCGGTGCGCAACGAACAGTTTGCTCACGCACTCGGCCACGTGCTGAAGCGTCCGGCTATCCTGCGCGCGCCGGCTACCGCCGTGCGTCTGATGATGGGGGAGTCCGCCGTGCTGGTGCTCGGCGGTCAGCGTGCGCTCCCTAAACGGCTGGAAGCGTCAGGTTTCGCCTTCCGCTGGTTTGATCTGGAAGAAGCGCTGCACGACGTGGCAGGGTAACCCACCCAATTTGAGGTCTTTACCCGCCCCCTTCCGGCTGAGGAATCCCCAGTAATATTAGGTATTACAGCGATAACACTGCGCCATG
>DFPL01000358.1 GCA_002377245.1 Enterobacteriaceae bacterium UBA3516 | reverse complement strand
CCCATACACAGGGAACAGCCCGGAATTTCAATACGCGCACCGCTCTTACCAAACACGCTGTAGTAGCCTTCTTCGGTCAACTGCGCGGCGTCCATACGCGTCGGCGGCGCAACCCACAGGCGGGTCGGCAGTTGGCCTTTATGGGCATCCAGCAGTTTACCAGCCGCACGGAAGTGGCCGATGTTGGTCATGCAGGAACCGATGAACACTTCATCAATCTGCGCGCCCTGAACATCAGACAACAGACGTGCATCGTCCGGGTCATTAGGCGCACACAGAATAGGTTCTTTAATGTCGGTCAGATCGATGTCGATCACCGCGGCGTATTCGGCATCCGCATCTGCTTCAAGAAGCTGCGGATCCGCCAGCCATTTTTCCATGCCCTGAATGCGACGCTCCAGCGTACGACGATCGCCGTAGCCTTCCGCGATCATCCACTTCAGCAGAACAATGTTGGAGTTGAGGTATTCAATGATCGGATCTTTGTTCAGCTTAATGGTACAGCCTGCAGCAGAACGCTCGGCAGACGCATCGGTCAGCTCGAAAGCCTGCTCAACTTTCAGATCCGGCAGCCCTTCGATTTCGAGGATACGGCCAGAGAAGATGTTCTTCTTGCCCTTCTTCTCAACGGTCCGCAGGCCCTGCTTGCTGGCGTACAGCGGAATAGCATGTACGAGGTCGCGCAGAGTAATACCCGGCTGCATTTCGCCTTTAAAGCGCACCAGAACAGATTCCGGCATATCCAGCGGCATTACGCCGGTCGCTGCGGCAAAGGCCACCAGCCCAGAACCTGCCGGGAAGGAGATACCGATCGGGAAACGGGTATGAGAGTCACCACCGGTACCTACGGTATCCGGCAGCAGCATGCGGTTCAGCCAGGAGTGGATAACCCCATCGCCCGGACGCAGTGACACACCGCCACGGTTCATGATGAAGTCCGGCAGCGTATGGTGCGTGGTCACGTCAACCGGCTTCGGATAAGCCGCCGTGTGGCAGAACGACTGCATCACGAGATCGGCAGAGAAGCCCAGGCACGCCAGGTCTTTCAGTTCATCACGGGTCATTGGACCGGTGGTGTCCTGAGAACCTACGGAGGCCATTTTCGGTTCGCAATAGGCGCCCGGACGGATACCTTTCACGCCGCATGCGCGACCGACCATTTTTTGCGCCAGCGAGTAGCCACGGCTGCTTTCCGCCACGTCTTTCGCCTGACGGAACACCTCACTGTGCGGCAGACCCAGCGACTCACGTGCTTTGGTGGTCAGCCCACGGCCGATAATCAGCGGAATACGGCCACCGGCGCGGACTTCATCTATCAGCACGTCGGTTTTCAGTTCGAAGGTCGCCAACAGGGCGTTGGTTTCGTGGTTACGCACTTCACCTTTGAATGGATAAACGTCAATGACGTCGCCCATATTCAGGTCGTTTACGTCCACTTCGATTGGCAGCGCGCCCGCATCTTCCATGGTGTTGAAGAAGATAGGCGCAATTTTGCCACCGAGGCAAAGACCACCGCCGCGTTTGTTCGGCACATGCGGGATATCATCGCCCATGAACCAGAGAACAGAGTTGGTTGCAGACTTACGGGAAGAACCGGTACCCACAACGTCACCGACGTAGGCCAGCGGGAAGCCTTTTTTCGCCAGCGCTTCGATTTGCTTGATCGGGCCAACGGCACCGGGTTGATCCGGTTCAATGCCTTCGCGGGCGTTTTTCAGCATCGCCAGGGCGTGCAGCGGGATATCCGGGCGGGACCAGGCATCCGGTGCCGGAGAGAGATCGTCGGTGTTGGTTTCACCCGTCACTTTAAAGACGGTAACGGTAATTTTTTCCGCCAGAGCCGGACGGCTCAGGAACCACTCAGCATCAGCCCAGGATTGCAGCACCTGCTGGGCATACGCGTTGCCCGCTTTGGCTTTTTCTTCTACATCATAGAAGTTGTCGAACATCAGCAGCGTATGGGACAGGGCTTTGGTCGCAATCGGTGCCAGTTTGGCATCGTCCAGGGCGTCAATCAGCGGATGGATGTTGTAACCACCCTGCATCGTGCCCAGCAGTTCAATCGCTTTCTCTGCGTTGACCAGTGGGGAGGTGGCTTCGCCTTTGGCGATAGCAGCAAGGAAACCCGCTTTGACATAGGCGGCTTCATCAACGCCTGGCGGGACACGGTTGGTTAAGAGGTCTAACAGGAAATCTTCTTCGCCAGCAGGCGGGTTCTTCAGCAGCTCTACGAGTGCGGCCATTTGGGTTGCATCTAATGGTTTTGGCGCAATCCCCTCAGCGGCACGTTCGGCTACGTGCTTACGGTATTCTACTAGCACGACGGTTCTCCTCGCTCTCATTGTCATAATGCGGCAGGCGATTCTCTTCACGCTCCTGTGAGACAGCAGTTTGTAGGGTAAATCCGCGATACCGCGACGGCAGCATAGCAGGATTTATAGGGGGTGTTAATCTGTTTACAAAAAAGCAACATTAAAAATTAGCTGAATCGTTAAGGGCAGAATAAAGCAGAGGAAATACGGTTTTGTGGAAACAGATTACACGTTAAAAACCAGAGCAAATGGCCCCGAAGGACCATTTCTCATTGGCTTACAAATCACTTAATAGCTTTTTAACCGTCTCACGGTTGTATTTTTCCGGCGTATTTATCTCATCCATCAGATCGCCCATCACATACTTCTTCATCGTCTCCAGGTTATTCACCTGAATCTGATTCCTGACGCTCGCCAGTTGCCCTTTGCTGTTGTAGTTCAGGGTAGTGGTATTGACTTCGTCATTTTCCAGCGTGTGATAAATGTAGTTTTGTGACGTCTTGTCTTTGTTCAACGACAGCGGAATAGACGGGTCCAGTTGTTGGTACCATGAGGCGCTTAAGTGGTTATGCGCCGTCTGTTTCACGCTGCGAGAGCCGTCATAACTCAGGCTCTCTTCAGTGGTTTGTGAAGCCTGGTACGAGAAGCTCTCTTTTTCATCCGCACGCGCCGGGTTGATCGACTTCGACGTTTGAGTCAGTGAAAGGGAAAAATCATTCAACCCTTTTGCAGGTGAACTGCTGCTTGCCCCCGTACGCACTTCTGCGGACTTGCCGGTGACATCAATACTTTCGCTCTGCGGCGTGTTTAACGCATGGAACACCGACTTCAACAGATCCATCTGGTTTCTGTCACCGTGCCCGTCGATTCGCGCTTTATCAAATTGCTTATCGTAGGCGGCAAGCGCAATTTGCTGGGCCACCCGGTCACCCGGGTCGTTGCTGGCGCTGCGATCGCTGGTCATTTTCAGGGAGAAGTCAGCATCCTGATACGCTATCCAACTTTCACTGCTGTCGGTGTGGAAGTTGAGCGACTGAAGTGAGTCGTCGCCGTTGCGGACATCGGTTTTCAGGTCAATTGACTTGAGCACGCTGCTGTTAAATTTCGTCAGCCCTGAGATATCGAGTTCAGGCGGCTGTTTGCCCAGCCCATCGACTACCGACTGGAATGCTTTACCTAGCGAGGCTACCGCTTCCGCTTCTTCATCATTAAGCTGATTACCCTCGGTTTTGACGGAGACCGCAATGCCATCATCTTGCTGCGTCAGGGTGAGATGCACCGTGGCGCCTGAACGGGTGGTGATATCTAACGAGAGCGCAGATTTGCCAACCGATCCCACGCTCGCCTCAGCGTTGGTTCTCGTCAATGCTTGTGTGAAATCCCCCCGGTTTTCCTTCAGATTCTCAAGCAGTGCGCTCCCAAGGCCGCTGAAGGATGAAACGGAAGCGCCACCTCGTGCCGACTGCATCAGATCCGTAATCATTGAATTTGCCTGCGTGGAGGCGCTGGCGCTGATTTTCTGCGGTGACAGGCTGTAAATGGCAGCGATGTCCTGCGTCTGGCTGCCAAAAGTGACTTTGGTGGAGGCGTTTGCCGCAGTGGGTGACGCCGCAGTACTGGTTACCCGCGGCGTGCCCACGCGGGTGGCAGACGACATATTCGATAACATCGTCGACAAAGGCGATTTAATACCGGTAACCATGACGATAAAACTCCCTCTTTCGTCGATAGAGATTCAGTATTGTTACATCGGCAGAAGGTGGACGAAATTTATACCAGAGAAGAAATAATTCGCGGTGAGTCACTAAATTGCAGATAAAAAAAACGCCTCCGAAGAGGCGCTTAGTCTGAAGCGAACTTATTTTTTCTTCGCTTTCGGGTTCGGCAGGTCGGTGATGCTACCTTCGAACACTTCGGCTGCCAGGCCCACGGACTCGTGCAGCGTCGGGTGCGCGTGGATGGTCAGCGCGATATCTTCTGCGTCACAGCCCATTTCGATCGCCAAACCGATTTCACCCAGCAGCTCGCCGCCGTTGGTGCCGACAATCGCACCACCGATGACACGGTGAGTCTCTTTGTCGAAGATCAGTTTGGTCATACCGTCTGCGCAGTCGGAAGCGATAGCACGGCCAGAAGCAGCCCACGGGAAGGTGGCGGTTTCGTAGCTGATGCCTTTTTCTTTCGCTTCTTTCTCAGTCAGACCAACCCAGGCAACTTCTGGCTCAGTGTACGCGATGGACGGAATCACTTTCGGGTCGAAGTAGTGTTTCTTACCGGCGATAACTTCAGCGGCAACGTGGCCTTCATGAACACCTTTGTGCGCCAGCATCGGCTGACCGACGATATCGCCGATAGCAAAGATGTGCGGCACGTTAGTGCGCAGCTGTTTGTCAACGCGGATGAAGCCACGGTCATCAACTTCTACGCCAGCTTTGCCTGCGTCGAGGTTTTTACCGTTCGGCACACGGCCGATTGCCACCAGTACAGCATCGTAACGCTGTGCTTCAGCAGGGGCTTTTTTGCCTTCCATGGAAACATAAATACCGTCTTCTTTGGCTTCAACGGCAGTCACTTTGGTTTCCAGCATCAGGTTGAATTTCTTGCTGATGCGTTTGGTGAAGACTTTGACGATGTCTTTGTCTGCAGCCGGGATAACCTGGTCGAACATTTCAACCACGTCAATCTCTGAACCCAGCGCATGGTACACGGTAGCCATTTCCAGACCGATAATACCGCCACCCATAACCAGCAGGCGTTTAGGAACGGTTTTCAGTTCCAGTGCGTCGGTGGAGTCCCATACGCGCGGATCTTCATGAGGAATAAACGGCAGTTCGATCGGACGGGAGCCCGCCGCGATGATCGCGTTGTCGAAGTTGATCACGGTTTTGCCGTTTTCGCCTTCAACTTCCAGGGTATTGGCACCGGTAAATTTACCCAGACC
>DFPL01000034.1:4103-8556 GCA_002377245.1 Enterobacteriaceae bacterium UBA3516 | reverse complement strand
TTCATCAAACAAAATAACCTCTGGTGACATCGCCAGCGAGCGGGCAATAGCGACACGCTGCTTTTGACCACCTGAAAGGGTAATCGGGTAGACATCCGTTTTATGGCTCATGCCGACCTTTTCCAGTTGCACACGGGCAATGTCATCCGCCGCATCACGCTTCATTCCTTTCACTTGCACCAGCGCTTCGCTCACGTTTTGCAGCACGGTCAAATGCGGCCAAAGATTAAAGCTCTGAAAAACCATACCGACACGTTCGCGCACTTTAGAGAGATCTTTGTGCGACATGGCTCTACCGGTGCTGGCGTCCACGCCAATACGTTGCCCACTAATGTGCACCTCGCCGCGGTCCGGTTGTTCCAGCCAGTTCATACAACGCAGGAGCGTCGATTTCCCCGAGCCGGATGAGCCCAGAATGCTGACGACGGTGCCCTTTTCTACCGTCAGGTTGATGTCACGCAGCACTTCGATATTATCAAACTGCTTGGACAGGTTTTTAATGCTCACCGCACTGGGTTCAGGCATGGGTCATTCCTCGTTTCGCGCCATAGTGGCTCAGACGTTTAATCATGAGTTCAAGCAAAATGCTGATGCCCCAGTACAACGCAATCGCGACAATAAAGGCGTTGAAGGGAATAAAATAAGTGGACTGCACACCGTTGGCTGCGGCGGTGATCTCCTGAACGGTAATAATGCACAGGAAAGCCGTGTCTTTCAGGCAGATAATAAGCTGGTTGCCCAAAAGCGGCAGCGCGGAGGAAAAAATATTGGGCAATACGATACGTTTAAATATTTTATAGCGCGAGAAACCTTGCGACACGGCCGCTTCAATATAACCGGCAGAAAAGAGCCGACGCTGGCTGCGTAATATTTCAAAGAAGTAAGCACCGTGATAAATAATCAGCGCCAATAGCCCGGCAGTCCAGGCTTCCATACTGATCCCAACCTCAGGTAATCCGTAATAAAGTAAATAGGCGAGGATCAAAAAAGGTACCGCGCGCATCAGACTTACAAACCCAATAATCATTCTGTCCACCAGGCGCTGTTGGTACTCCATGACGTAGCACAGAAAAATACCGATCGCTAACCCGACAACAGCGGCGATAATAAAGAGTTCAAGCGTTGCCAGCAGGCCGTTAAAAAAGCTTTCACGCGCTGCCCAGATAATGCCCCATTGATTCATAAATCCTCCTGCATTTACCGCGCCAGGCGCTTCGCTTTGCGTTCCGCCATGCTCTGCAATTTCAGCAGCAGACCGATAATAACGACGTACAACAAGCCGGCCGCCAGAATGGGCGACAGCGGCTCATAGGTAACAGACGAGATACGATTGGTCACGCGGGTCAAATCCACCACGCCGATCACCGCAATAGCCGGGCTTCCTTTGATGAGAAAAGACATTTCATTGACCAACGCAGGCAGGCTTTCTATCCACATCTGCGGCAGCATGATGCAACGAAAATAGGTCCAGCGCCGCATGCCAACGGACTCTGCGGCCTCACGCTGTTCACGTGGAAAGTTACGAAAGGCATTGCGCCATATTTCGGCGTTGAAGGCCGACGTGTTTAACGTCAGCGCCACTATCGCCGCCAGCGTCTTATCCATATTGATGCCCAGCGTCGGCAGAGACAGAAAGAGGAAAAGCACCAGCGTGACCAGCGGTGTGGCACGCGCCAGGCTGATATAAACCACCAGAATCTGATCGACAACGGGGATTTTCATCATGCGGATGAATGCGATCACCAGCCCTATTACCACCCCGAACGCGATCGCCACGCCCGAGATCCAGAGGGTCGTCCATGCGCCTTCAATCAGCAACTGCCAGGCCATTGCATCCATAACCCCTCCTTTTTACAGGCGGCGGTTGCCCGCCGCATTAATCTTAGAATCCGGCTAACTTATGGAACTGATCGGCAGAGGTGATAGGCTCTTTCGGCATATCGTAAGTTTCACCGAACCATTTTTTCTGCAGTGCAGCCAGCTTGCCGGTCTCGGTCATGTGGTTCATAAATTTGGTCATGTAGGCCAGCAACTCCGGGGAGTTTTTCGGGATAGGCCATGCCATATAGCCGGGGCCGGAAACCGCCAGGCCTTTGGCGAAGACTTTCGGTTTCGCTTTCACCAGGTCGTTCACCGAGATGACCACGTTGATCACGTAATCCACGCGTTTGTTGGCAAGATCCGCATAGGCTTCCGGGTAGGAAGGGTATTCAACGACCGGACCCAATTTACCGCCGGTTTTTTCCAGCATGGCTTTCAGTTCCGGCAGCCGCGCCAGCAATGCGCTTCCCGCCTGGACGCCCACTTTTTTGCCGCTGAGATCGGCAATGGTATTTAAGGTTTTATCGTCTGCACGCTTAACGAAATAATGCTGAGCGGACGCCCAGGGTGGCGTGAAATTAAAAACGTTGAGGCGCTCGTCGGTAATAACGGCTCCGGTTAAGGCCATGTCATATTGCCCGGTGGAGACGGAAGCCAGCAGCCCAGTCCAGGGTAAAATACTTTGCGTAACGTTAAATTTCGCATATTTGCGAAATTCATCGAGCATGTCCTTGTTAAACCCGTCGGCCTGTCCGTTGGTCATAAAGTTAAACGGGGCATAATCATCTTCCGTGGCTACTTTCATCGTGCCGGACTTTTCGATTTCGGGTAAATCCGCTGCGACTGCGTGTAAAGAAAAAGCCAAAGAGAACATGGCTGCAAGACAATGTTTGCCGAATACTTTTTTCATTTCTCTACCCTTCATTCAATAGGCGAAACAGGTTCATTCCCGCCGTGCTGGAATCGTTGCAATAAATATGCCGAATGAGTTTCTCGTCCGGGGCGGTGACTGCGTTTTTACAATAGGGAGCCTTTTTGCATTCTGAATAGAGCCAGCTTTGCGCAATTTATGTGTCAGATGAAGAAGAGCTGGTATGGAATTTGCTGAATATCCCTCATGTAAAAATTGCTGGGGGGAGCACCATGATTCGTCACCTGATGCATATCAATTTCGACGGCCAACGTGGGTTACAGGAGCAGGTCCGTGAATCGCTGATTAACGCCATTCTGAGCGGCATTTTCCCCGCCGAAACGCCACTGCCCTCCTGCCGACAGTTGGCCGGGCAACTTAACGTGTCGCGAAACACCACTGCGCTGGTTTTTGAAAGCCTGGTCAACGAAGGCTATCTGGTGAGTCGGCCGCGCAGTGGCTATTACCTGCACCCGGATTACTACGGGGCGGGGCAAAACGTCTCTCAAAGTGCACCTGAATGCGAAAGCGGCGCACCACTTTGGGGCAAACGCCTGCACATCACCCCCAGTCAGCAGGAGTCTATTCTGAAACCCGCCGGCTGGATGAATTATCGCTACCCCTTTATCTACGGTCAGCCCGATACCCAGCAATTTCCGCTGGCCACCTGGCGTGCCGCAGCGAACTGGCTGCACGGTGGCGTGCGTGACCCGGCGTGGGTGGTGGATCATGTGGATCAGGATGTGCCGATGCTGATTGAACAGATCCGCACTCGCGTTCTGCCCAAACGGGGAATTTTCGCTGCGCCTGACGAAATCCTGATAACCCTGGGCTCACAAAACGCGCTCTACTTACTGACACGTTTGCTGATGTCACGGCAGACTCGCGTGGCGGTGGAGAACCCAGGTTTTCGCGAGGCGATTAACACCTTTCTGCTGAGCGAACCGCAGATTGTGCCTCACCCTGTGGATGAAGAAGGGATCGTGCTCGGCGAGAGTCCTTGTGATTATTATTACGTCACACCAGGTCACCAGGTCCCTACCGGCGTCACCATGAGCAAAGCGCGACGTGTGCAACTGCTGGATTATGCGGCACGTCACGATGCGGTGATCATCGAAGACGATTACGATTCGGAGAGCAACTTTACGCAAAACCCCCTCCCCGCCCTCAAAGCCAGCGATCGCAGCGGACGCGTGATTTATGTCAGCAGTTTGTCGAAAGCGTTATCGCCCGGCCTGCGGCTGGGGTACATGGTCGCCGCACCGGAAATCATTGACGAAGCCCGCGCCCTGCGCCGCCTGGTCTATCGCCATCCGCCCACCAACATTCAGTACCAGATGGCACATTTTCTGGCGCAGGGCCATTATGAAACCCATCTGCGCCGCTATCATGATGACTCTGCGCGGCGCTGGGACAGACTCCATGATGCGCTACGAACGTTTTTGCCGGAGTGCCAAACCGTTGGCGGCAGTGAGCACGCTAATGCGTTCTGGCTCAGGACGCCTGCGCACATCAGCACTCAACAACTCACCTGGCGAGCGGCCCATGCCGGCGTGTTGCTTGAACCCGGTGCGCGACATTTTCTTGACGGCGCTCCGCCGGATAATTTCTTCCGCATGGGTTTTCATGCCATCAACCCGGATGCCATTATGCCGGGCGTCGAAGTGCTGCGCGGCCAGTTGCAGCAGCTCGCCTGATGCCCAGGCAACTTGAAGTATGACG
>DFPL01000034.1:0-4083 GCA_002377245.1 Enterobacteriaceae bacterium UBA3516 | reverse complement strand
CCCATCCCTGGGGCTCACCCCTTCAGGGCTAGCGCAAGCGCTATTCAAAATTGCTCCCGACAATTTTGTCAGCGTATTCCTTCAGGCTAATCGGGGACGGGCGAAGGCAACTTGAAGTATGACGGGTATACTTATCTGAACCTCACATGGAAAGGATAAGAGAGTATGCCATTACCCGATTTTCACGTATCTGACCCCTTTACCCTGGGCGTTGAGCTTGAGCTGCAGGTCGTAAACCCGCCGGGCTACGATCTGAGCCAGGACTCATCACGCTTGATTGATGCCGTAAAGAGCCAGGTTAAGGCGGGTGAAGTCAAACATGACATCACCGAGAGCATGCTGGAAATTGCCACCGGCGTATGCAAAGACATCAATCAGGTCGCCAACCAGTTTTCGGCCATGCAGCAGATCATTTTGCAGGCGGCGAGCGAACATCATGTGCAGATTTGCGGCGGCGGCACCCACCCGTTTCAGAAGTGGCAGCGTCAGGAGATCAGCAAAGACGAACGTTATTCCCGCACGCTGGAGATGTTCGGCTACCTGATGCAGCAGGCAACCGTCTTTGGTCAGCACGTGCATGTGGGCTGCCCTAACGGCGATGATGCTATCTATTTGCTACACGGCCTGTCACGTTTTGTGCCGCACTTTATTGCCCTCGGCGCGGCATCGCCCTATATGCAGCGCACCGACACCCGCTTTGCATCGTCGCGGCTGAATATTTTCTCCTCCTTCCCGGACAACGGCCCGATGCCCTGGGTCAGCAACTGGCAGGAATTTGAAGGACTGTTTCGTCGTCTGAGCTACACCAGCATGATTGAGAGCATCAAGGATTTGCACTGGGATATTCGCCCCAGCCCCCGCTTTGGCACCGTAGAGGTGCGGGTGATGGATACGCCGTTGACGCTCTCTCACGCGATTAATATGACCGGGTTTATTCAGGCTATTGCCCACTGGTTACTGGCAGAACGCCCTTTCAAACATCAGGAGCGCGATTACCTGTTGTATAAATTTAACCGTTTCCAGGCCTGTCGCTTCGGGCTGGATGGTCTCATTACCGACGTCCATACCGGCGAACAACGCCGGATTGCCGATGACATTGAACGCATGCTGGAAAAAGTGGCTCCGTGGGCAGATAAACTGAACGCTGGCAGCGCGATTACCGAACTGGGTTATTTTGTAAAACGCGGGAAAAGTGAAGCGCAGTTGATGCGGGACTTTGTCGCCGACGGGGGTTCGCTGATTGGCCTGGTGCAGAAGCATACGGAAATCTGGGCCGCGAGCTAAGCTGTGGCAGGGAGATTGCACCTTGCTGCACTTTCCCTGACAATGCTTCTTTTAACACGCGATTAACTCTTATGAAGCACCCACTTGAAACACTGATCACCGCTGCGGGTATCCTCGGGATGGCGTTCGTCTCCGTCCTGCTGCTGCCCGCCCCGTCGCTGGGGCTAGTGCTGGCACAAAAGCTGATAGATACCTTTCATTTTCAGGATCTGAATCAGCTTTATACCGTACTATTTTGCCTCTGGTTCCTGTTGCTGGGTGCCGTTGAATTCTTGGTTTTACGCTTTATCTGGCGTCGCTGGTTCTCGCTGGCGTAGGCCCGTCATATCCCGCAGTCCGTGTACCAGCGCCTCGACCCAGGCCGCATAATCATGACCGCTCGACCACGCATGGAAGCGGGTGTGATAGCCTTTTTCCCGCAACATGCTGTCAAACTCCACGCTGTTACGGTAAATCCCGCCGTCTGCTCCCTGCGATTCAAAACGCCCGGCCTGGATCCAGAAACGCACCGGGTAGCGCGGAGACTGCGCATACTGCCGGGTTAGCCATCCCGCTTTTTCCCCTGATGGCGCCCACCAGTAGGACCCAGAGAGACTGAGCACATTGCCGAACAGGCGCGGGTAACGCAGCGCCACCCAGGAAGATGCCAGACCACCGTAACTGGCCCCTGCCACTATCGCCTTCTTGCGCGTCACCGTGATGCCCTGCTGACGCAGCCAGGGAAGCAGGTCGTGCGCCATAAAATCGGCGAAATCGGCGTTTGGCGGTAACTCCCGTGACCGCCGCGCGTGGTCAAGACTGTCAATAAAGACAATATTGACAGGAGGCAACTGGTGACGCGCTATCAGTCCATCCAGCACGTTGGCGGTATGATAATCGTCCTGCCAGATTTGCCCGTCGAACAGGAACAGCGTCCAGCGTGCCGGTTGGGCAGCGTGGGGACGATAAATCACAATCTCCCGACGATTCCCCAGGCGCGCGCTGTATAAGGATTTTCGTATCAGCGAACCATGCTGAATGGGTTGGGCCATGGCTTTGCTGGAAAAATAGCGAATCGGGCTTAAGTCCAGCAATGAAGCGCGGTTCCAGCGGTCGGCATCAGGGCGGCTGAGGGTATCGGTGTTAAGGGGATCGGCCTGGGCACTGACCAGAATGGCACGGCGCTGCTCGCGTGCCGTGCCTTCGATTTTTGGCACATCCGGTGCAAGTTTGTACTGCATGCGGGTGTCTGCAGGAACAACGTAGCTGCGAAACCAGACGTCCGAATCAGCCAGCTTAAACAGCGGATCGTGATCGCCTGCCGGGGAGCCAAGAATAAAGACGTTGCTGCGCGCACCTCGCCAGAGGAAGGTGACACGCTTGTGGGTAGCATCCACCGGCTCGACCAGCGGCGTACCGCTCTGTTGGCGGGCGGCCCAGAAGGCTTCCGTTGTGCCCCCTGCCGCCAGCTCTCTGGCAAGCCGTTGCAGCGTTGGGCTCACGGGATCCAGTACCAGCGCGCGGGAGAGCGGTTCCGCCTCTTTCATCCGCCAGCTAAACGACCAGCGCACACCTTCATTGCCGTGAAGGACCAGCGAGGAAGGGTGTTTTACCGGCAGAGAAAAGAGGAGTGACTGCTCACCATCAGCAGGCCCCCCTTCAAGCAGCGCGCGGAGGTGGCGATTCTGCCCATCAAGCAGATGCGCATCGGTCACCCCTTTCAGAGTCGCCTGGACATAGTTTTCACTGAGTACGGGAAGCTGGAAACAGACTTCACCGCTGGCATCGAACTTTCCCTGCTGCTCGCCCTGAACGGACGAAGAGTCACAGGGTGCCGCCATCCCGGACATTGCGCTAAATCCTACCAGTAACCCGCCCCATACCATCTTCATCAGCGTTGCTCCCTGTAAAAGTGCCAACGACGCTAATGCAAATGGTAATAATTTGCAATATCATTCGCCACGTTAATGATAGCTCTCCGCAGCGTCTGGGTATGTTTTGGGGAGTGTGGATGGCAAGTAACAACAACGGGAATATAAAAATAATGTTTAAAAAGAACAAAATAATGCAGCTCTGGCTGCTGAGTCTGGCCGTGGCAGGGGGAAGTTCGCCGGTGCTGGCGAAAACCGGCGGCGAAGAGACCCTGATCGTCACGGCAGGTGCGGCTGAAGACCCTACCGCGCCGGTTAAAGGGATAGTCGCGACCAAAACCCTGTCGGCGACCAAGACCTCCGCCGAACTGGTGAAAACGCCGCAGTCCGTTTCGGTCATCACCCGCGACCAGATGAAAGCGCTGGATGCCACCTCAGTGTCGCAAGCGCTGCGCTACACCGCTGGCACGTTCACCGAATACCGTGGCGCGTCCAACCGTAATGATGAGGTGTTTGTCCGTGGGTTTAGCTATGTGCCGAAATTCCTCGACGGCCTGAGCTTCGGTGCGACCGCTTCTTCGCAAACCGGCACCGTCGATCCGTGGTTGCTGGAGCGAGTGGAACTGGTGCGTGGCCCGGCTTCCGTGCTCTTTGGTCAGGTTAATCCGGGCGGCCTTATCAGCATGACCAGTAAACGCCCCACCAGCGAATCCCTGCATAACGTTCAGTTCCGTACGGGTAATAACCATCTGGCGGAAGGTGCTTTTGATTTCGGCGGTAAACTGAGCGACGACGGCCGCGTGCTCTACCGCCTGAACGGCATCGCTCGCAGCCAGAACAACCAGATAAGCGATTACAAAGAGACACGGATGGCCATTGCGCCCGCGATCACCTGGTACCCGAACGATCAGACCCGTTTCACGTTGCTCACCAGCTACCAGAAAGATCC